>DAOUPR010000232.1 GCA_030626065.1 Clostridium sp.
CTAGCCCTGTACCTGGAGGGGTAGGACCTATGACTACTACTATGTTATTAACAAATTTATATGAAGGTATATAATTATGTATATTAAAACATTTTCAGTTACTGAAATTAATGAATACATAAAAAAGGTATTTGATAATGATTATATTATGAAAAACTCATCGATAAAAGGAGAAATCTCTAATTGGAAAATACATAATTCTGGGCATATATATTTCTCTTTGAAAGATGGTAATAGTAAGATAAATTGTATTATGTTTAAAGGACAGACATCAAATTTAAATTTGATGTTTGAAGATGGTATGCAGGTAATAGTTACTGGTAGAATATCGACTTATGTTAGCGGTGGAACTTATCAATTATATTGTGAAAATATTAAACTTGAAGGTATGGGAACACTTTTTATAGAATACGAGAAATTGAAGAAGAAACTTTCTATGGAAGGATTGTTTGATGATAAGTATAAAAAAGAAATACCGGGATATGCTTCTAAAATTGGAGTTATAACTTCGCCTACAGGAGCTGCTATTAGAGATATTATCAATGTTACGAATAGAAGGAACAACGGTATTGAGTTAATAATTTATCCATCTTTTGTTCAGGGATTAAATGCAGCACAAAACTTAATCCAAGGAATCAAATATTTTAATGAGAGAAAAGATATTGAAACCATTATACTTTCTAGAGGAGGGGGTTCCATTGAGGAACTTTGGGCATTTAATGATGAACAATTAGCTAGAGAAATATTTAAATCTAAAATTCCCATTATTAGCGGTGTAGGACATGAAACCGATTTTACTATTTCAGATTTTGTTAGTGATTTAAGAGCATCTACGCCCTCAAGTGCTGCAGAAATTGCTGTATTTAATAAAGGTGAAATAATATCTATGATAAATAATTATAATAATATTCTTGGAATAAAAGCAAACAATAGTTTTCAAAAGAAATATAACAATTTCAAAATACTAAGAGAAAGAATATCTAGAAAATCTCCCGACAATGTGATTCATAATTATTCTAATAGATTAGATAATTTAAATGATTTATTATTGATAAAAGTTAATAAAGAAATTGACCATAAAAAGAGTGAGTTAGAGAAAACAATAGTTGAATTGGTTCAGAAGAGCCCTCAAAAAGTATTGAAAAGAGGTTATTCTATACTTTTAGACTCTAAGGGTAAAGTAATTAATGATATAGATAATCTTAAAGATAATGCTATGATTGAAGTTGTTATGCAAAATGGAAGAAAGAAAGTCAGTATAAAAAAGAGTATTGATTAAAGGAGGTCCAGTAATATTAAGAAGAATAGAAGTTATGAAGAACAGTTCAGAGAATTGAAAAATATTATAGATAGTTTTGATAATGAAGAACTTGGATTAGAAGAAATTATCAACTTATATGAAAAAGGATCAGAATTGACGTTAGATTTAAAAGAAAAGTTAAAATCTGCTGAAGGGCGGATAAAAATAATCCAAGATGAAGTGGAAAAAAACTTTAAAGAGGATGATGAATTAAATGCAAATTAATGCTATTAGAAATGAAATTAATGAATTTTTTGCTGATCATTTCTGTGGAACAGAAGATTATAATAAACTAATTTATGACGCTATGTATTATAGTATAAAAAATGGTGGGAAACGTATAAGACCTATATTATGTTTGTTAACTTACAATTTATACAATGATGATTACACTTCAATTATGCCAATAGCTGCAGCTATTGAGATGATACATACATATTCATTAATACACGATGATTTACCATGTATGGACAATGATGATTTGAGAAGAGGAAAGCCAACTAATCATAAAATTTTTGGTGAAGGAATTGCAGTATTAGCTGGGGATGCTCTTTTAAATGAGGCAATGAATCTTATGTTTAATTATTGCGTTCAAAACAATAATGGAATTATTGCTTGCAGAGAAATATCGTTAGCAGCTGGGGCAGAAGGTATGGTAGGCGGACAAGTGGTAGACATTTTAAGTGAAAAAAAACAAATTGAAATTGAAGAATTAAAATATATGCATAAAAAGAAAACAGGAGCATTAATAAAAGTATCTATTCTTTCAGGTGCAATGTTAGGTGCTGCTCCATCTTCGGATATTGAAAATCTTTCTTTATTTGGTGAAAAATTAGGGCTAGCTTTTCAAATAAAAGATGATATATTAGATATTGAGGGAGATGAAAAGAAGTTAGGAAAGAGTATAAAAAGTGATATTGAAAATGATAAAACAACATTTGTAAAAAAATATGGAATACAAGAATGTAAGAATATGTGTGTAGATTTAACGAATGAATGTTTTGAACATTTAAATAAAATAGATAGAAATACTGAAAAATTAGAAGAATTAGCTTCCTTTTTATTAAAAAGAGATTACTAATATATAAGATAAGTTTTTGAATTATTACACTTATTATGTTATAATGCAGAGTAGAAATAGTGGTGCAGTATTCTAGTCGGGGAAGTGTTTTTTGAAGGCGGGGCTAAAAATCCGTCAAAGGGCACATCGATGAAGCTTCTTGTGCTGGCTTACTACGCCCAGTGGTGGGTTGGTGCTGGGAGTAAGGGGGCTGGGGCAACCGCAAAGGCATGCGTACTTGACCCTACCTTCGTGGAGACCATTGCTTGTGGTTCAGGAGAGATGCCTGTTCTACGACAATGGATTAAACCTGTATTGTGGTTCAAAGCTATGTGCAGCGTAGCCTGCCTTGAGTGAAGTGAGCGGAGACAGGCTTTTGCTATGTTTAAATTTACTTTGCAAAAGGGGCTAGGAAGACACCTAACTGTTGAGGAAAACTCCTAGACTGAATATATGCTAAAGATTGCAGTGTAGACTAAGTGGTAATCTAGTCTTATAGATGGCGACACTATAAGCAGGAAATTAAAAGGAAACTGCCTTGATGGTGACACAAGGTTATTCTGTGGGAAAACCTACTAGACCTAAGCTACAAAGTTTATTTAGCATATAGCCACTTTTTATTTATTTGGAGGATAAGAGTGAAAAATGATAAGAATAAAAAAAATAAGAAGAAAGATCATTGGATTTTAAAGATATTTTTATGGACAATTGTAATTTCAACAACTGTTTCTTTTTTTTCAAATTTGATTTTACAATATTTAAACATATTTGTTGCAGTATTCCTTTTGCTAATAATTATTATAATAGGCATAATTTTTGATACAATTGGGGTAGCAGTTACAGCAGCTTCTGAAACACCATTTCACTCAATGGCATCAAAAAGAATAAAAGAAGCTAAGGTGGCGGTGAACTTGATAAGAAATGCCGATAAAGTTTCGAATTTTTGTAATGATGTTATTGGAGATATTTGTGGAGTTATAAGTGGTGGAATAGGAGCACTTATTTTTTCTAAAATTACAATAACATTAATTTTAGATAATAATTATTATGCTATTATAATTAGTTCATTAATTGGATCAGTTATTGCTGCATTAACAGTTGGTGGAAAGGCTTTAGGAAAAAGGTTTGCTATAAATAGAAGTAATGATATAGTTTTTTATGTGTCAAAATTGATATATCTTACTAAAAAGGATAGATGATAATATGTATGGATTATTAGATAAATTTAAAGATAAGAATGAAATAAAAGAAATGAATATAAATGAATTAGATGAATTTGCAACTAATATCAGAAAATTTTTAATAGATAAAGTATCTCAAACAGGAGGTCATTTAGCTTCTAATTTGGGAGTAGTTGAACTTACCTTAGCGTTATTTAAAACATTTGACCTGGATCAAGATAAAATTGTTTGGGATGTAGGGCATCAAACTTATGTTCATAAAATTCTTACAGGTAGAAAAGAACAATTTGATTCTTTGAGAAAGTTCGGAGGGCTAAGTGGATTTCCTAAACGTTCAGAAAGTAAATATGACTTTTTTGAAGTAGGACACAGTAGTACATCTTTTTCATCTGCATTAGGAATGGCTAGAGCTAGAGATATTATGGGAGAAAAATCAAACGTTGTAGCAGTTATTGGAGATGGAGCTTTAACTGGTGGTATGGCGTTGGAGGCTTTAAATGATATTGGGGATAAACAGATAGACATTATTCTTATTTTGAATGATAATCAAATGTCAATATCTAAAAATGTAGGAGGAATTTCTAAATATCTTAATAATTTAAGAGTTGATCCTAATTACAATAGATTAAAAGTAGATTTTAATCAAGTATTAAATAAAACTTTTTTAGGGAAAGGTATTGCAGGGTCATTAAAGAGAATAAAGGGTGGTATAAGACATATTGTTGTTCCAAATAGATTTTTTGAAGATATTGGGATAAAATATTTTGGCCCAATAGATGGACATAATATAACTCAACTATCTAAGGCAATGGAAATAGCAAAAGAGATAAAAGGGCCTGTAATAATACATACTATCACAACTAAAGGAAAAGGATATGACTTTGCGGAAAAAAAACCTCATTTATATCATGGTATTGGACCTTTTGACAAAGAAAGTGGCAAAACAAATTCAAAAAAACAAATTACATACTCAAAGGCATTTAGTGAAGCTATAGTTGAATTAGCTATGCAAGATAATCGAATAACTGCTATAACAGCAGCAATGACTGGAGGAACAGGACTAGAAGAGTTTAGTGAAAAATTCAGCAATAGATTTTTTGATGTAGGAATAGCAGAACAACATGCTGTTACTTTAGCAGCTGGAATGGCTAGTGCTGGTCTTAAACCAGTGTTTAGTGTTTATTCAACATTTTTACAGAGAGCATATGATCAGGTAATACATGATGTTTGTATGCAAGAATTGCCTGTTATTTTTTGTATAGATAGAGCAGGTATTGTTGGCGAAGATGGAGAAACTCATCAAGGAGTTTTTGATCTTTCTTTTTTATCGCACATACCAAATTTGGTTATAACAAGTCCTAAATGTGTAGGTGAATTAAAGTATTTACTAAAATGGGCATTTAATCAAAATAGACCAATTGCCATAAGATATCCAAGGGGAGGAGATAAGTACGATAATCTAATACCTAAAAAGGATTTTGAAATTGGTAAATGGGAAACTATAAAAACAGGTAAAAATGTTGCAATAATAGCAGTAGGTAGAATGGTTTCTAAAGCTATTAATGTAGCAGAGAAATTAAATAGAATAG
>DAOUPR010000103.1 GCA_030626065.1 Clostridium sp.
GAAGAAAATCATCCACAATTGTGCATTGTAAATTGTGCATTGTGCATTGATCTAAAGAGGTGTTTATGAATATAAAGAAAAGACTAAACTATTCTCATTTAGCTATGATAATAGTGCCTGTAATATTAATCTCATTAATTATTTATTTATTCAGAATGGTGTATATATCTAATTACAATGCTAATAATTCTAGAAAGTACAATGATATAGTGGCACACGATATTTATAATACACTTGAAGTTGTTAATCATAAAACAAATTTAAAACTTATAAGTATTGATAGTGATTTATCAGATGAAGAATTTGTAGGTGAACTAGAAGAAGAATTAGCAAAAATTAATGCAGGAGTAGTTATAATTAAGGATAAGGATAAGGATAAGGATAATGTATATTCTACAGATTTTTTAAAAAAAGATGAATATAAAGATGAAGTAGAAAATTACTCAAATATTATACTTTTGGAGAATTCAGAATGGGGTTCAGCTAAATTAATTAATTTGGTAAGTTATGATTTTTATTTTAAAGATGCTTCAAAAGGTAATATTTATGTTTTAATGGATGCAAGTTATTTTATGAGTAGAGTTAATAAAATAATGCTTGCTGTTATCATTATTGCTATAGTTATCTTAATATTAACACATATCCTTTTAACTTATTTTGTTTCAAAGAGCATAGTTAAACCTTTAAATAGATTAAAAGAGGGTGCAGAAGAAATAAAAAATGGTAATTTACATTTTGAAATTGAAGTTAAAGAAAGAAAAGGAAATGATGAAATTCTAGAGCTTTCAAATTCTTTTGAAGAAATGAGAGTTAAACTAAAAGAGTCACTTAGTGCACAAAAGCAATATGAAGAAAATCGAAAAGAATTAATTTCAAATATTTCTCATGATTTAAGAACTCCAATAACATCAATTAAAGGATATATACAAGGAATTAAAGATGGTATAGCTGATACTCCCGAAAAAATGAATAAATATATAGATACTATAATATCTAAAGCTGACCATATGGATAATTTGATAAATGACTTATTTTTATTTTCAAAATTGGATTTGAAAAAGGTGGATTTCAATTTATGTAAATTGGATTTGACAGCTTATTTAGAGGATTGTACAGAGGAACTAGGATTTGATTTATTAAAGAAGAATATCGAATTTATATATAATAAGCCTGAGAATAAGATCTTTGTTTATGCTGATGGACAGCAAATTAAAAGGGTTATAACAAATATAATATCTAATTCTGTTAAACATATTCATTCAGATAAAACTCCTTTAATTAAATTGTCTGTAGAAGATAAAGAAAAATATGTTGTTGTTAAAATTAAAGATAATGGGCAAGGTATTTCTAAGGAAGCATTACCTTATATTTTTGAAAGATTCTATAGAGAGGATACTTCTAGAAATATAAGTACAGGTGGTTCGGGATTGGGTTTAGCTATTTCTAAAGGTATTGTTGAGTACCATGGTGGTAAAATATGGGCTGAAAGTGAGCAAAACATAGGTACGGAAATTTCATTTACATTGAAAAAATACGATGCTATTAAAGATAAGGGTTAATTTAGAAAGAAAAAGAATTAAGAAGATGGAAGTGATTTTGTGAAGAAAATTCTTATAGTTGAAGATGATATTAGTATTGCTGAACTTCAAAGAGATTATTTAGAGATTAGCGGCTTTGAGATTCAATTAGAGCAGAATGGTAGAAAAGGCTTAAATGAAGCACTTTCAGTTGATTATGATTTGATTATTTTAGATATTATGTTGCCTGAAATGAATGGGTTCGAAATAATTAAAGAGATTAGAATGCAAAAGGAAACACCGGTTTTAATGGTAACAGCTAAGAAAGAAGACATAGATAAAATTAGAGGATTAGGACTTGGTGCAGATGATTATATTACAAAACCCTTCAGTCCTAATGAATTAGTTGCTAGAGTAAAAGCCCATATATCAAGATATGAACGATTAATTGGAATAAATAAAAAAAATGAAGAGTTTATTCAAATTAGAGGTTTGAAAATTGATCAAGATTCTCGCATAGTATGTGTTGATGAAAAGGAAATAATATTAACTTCAAAAGAGTATGATATATTGTTGTTATTAGCTTTAAATCCCAATAAAGTATTTAGTAAAGAAGAAATATTTGAAAAAATATGGGGATTAGATTCTTTTGGCGATATCACAACAGTTACAGTTCATATAAGAAAAATAAGAGAAAAAATCGAAAAAGACCCTTCTAAACCAGAGTATATAGATACTATTTGGGGAGTGGGATATAGATTGAATTTATAGATTGTAGAGTGCACCGAAGGATGAGAAAATCATCCTTCTTCTTTTGTTTTGTATGGATTTAAATGGTGAATGGTGAATATTTCTTATCATTGAAATAATAGTATCATATATAAATATAGATGCATATAATGATAATTAAATTGTAAAATATAAAAAATACCTGGAAATTTTGGTTGTGTTTACGATTACATATTTATGGGAATTGTGGTAAAATTGATTTGAAGATATTTTAACATAAATTAAATAGAATTAGTTTTAAAATTATATGATAATGACTATATTAGTTTATATATATATGGAGGATATGGAAATGAGTAGAATACTATTAGTCGAGGATGACTCCACATTAGCTTTTGGAGTTGAATATACCTTAAAAGGTGAAGGATTTAGCATTATGGTTGCTAATACTTTAGAAAAAGCAAGAAAATTATTTTATGAGAAAGAATTTGATCTTGTTCTTTTAGATATTAGTTTGCCAGATGGAAATGGATATGATATGTGTATAGATATAAGAAAAAAATCAGATATTCCAATTGTTTTTTTAACGGCTAAAGATGAAGAAGTGAATATAGTAATGGGGTTAGATATTGGAGGAGATGATTATATAACCAAGCCCTTTAGTATAAGGGAATTAATATCCAGAGTAAGAGCAGTACTCAGACGATATTCTAAAGAAGACTTAAGCGTTGGAATTATTACTTCAGGTGATTTAGTAGTGAATACATCTCAAAATAAGACAGTTAAAAATAAAAAAGAGTTATTTTTAACAGGACAAGAATATAAACTTTTGATTACTTTTATGAAACAACCTTTACAAATATTAGGTAGAGATTATATTTTAGAAGGATTGTGGGATATTAATGGATATTTTGTAGATGATAATACGTTATCTGTGTATATTAGGAGACTGAGAAGTAAAATTGAGGACAATCCCCAAGATCCTAAATATATTGTTACAGTAAGAGGGATAGGATATAAATGGGATATGGATGTGAGGGGAAAACTGTATTAAAACTAATGCACAATGCACAATGTACAATGCACAATTAAGGATGAAATATTTTAGCGGAGCTAAAATATTTCTCTTTTTTTATTAATTAAAGATTTTCTGACGTTAGGAAGAAAATCATCCTTGATTGTGCATTATTAACTGTGCATTGTGCATTGGGTTAATGCAGTCTTTTATTTGGTTTGTTTATTAGTACAGTATAAACAATTAAAAGTAATACAAAAATTCCTATTGCTGGTGCAAACCAAATTTTTTCTGCAATTAATAATGAAATAATTAAAATAATTACTCCAAATGATATGAAGAATTTACACATTATATACGCCCCCTGATATTCGTAAATCATCTTTTGTGAATTACTCAATCTATATTATAAAAATTATAGCAATTGTTCATATAATATTCAAAGTTCATAAAATGTTAAATATTCAAAGTTGAGTTTAGTTAAAGGTTTTCAATTTGAAATAGGTTGATATTGCTTAGTTTTAGTAGGATATTTGTACAATAAGTGATATTTATTACATCTTGATAAAGTTATATATAATTTAAAAAAAGTTTATTTTTATCTAGATTATAATTTAGAAAAAGGAAGCTGTAGCAGCTTCCTTTTTCCTAGTGGGGAAATTTGTTAACACCTCCTTTTATATTTGTTTTTATGTCAACTTAGGGGATTGACTTAATAACATATGCATATATAGTTGATAAGTTTATATTAAATAGTAAATATAACTATGTTTTATGTTATGAGATAATTATATAATATGATATAAATAACTGCAATAAAGAATTAACACTAACCTGTATTGTGTGCAGCTGTTTTAGGCTGAATTTTTAGATTAAGTCCTGTATTCTTTTTATTTGGTACAATATCGCCTGTTTATAATCGTATTTAGTAAGAATTTAAATTTTAACAAATTGTTAATAATGATTAAAATATGTAATTGTTAATTAGATATAATTTATAATTTAATTATTAAGAAGAATAAATAGAGATACATTTTAAAGATGGAGGGTTAATATGAGAAGAAAAAATAATACAATAGCAATACTATGTATAGCCATTATATGTGTTGCTGCATATATTGGATATTTAAAAGTTATAGGGCCTCAAACTGTAAAGACTTCAAATAAAGAATATAATGAGGTTTTACAAAACAGTGATGAGAATACTATTGATAAAGAAGCTGCTACTGAATATTTAGAAGGAAAAGGTATAAAATTTAGAAAAGAAAGCCTTATTTACGTAGATATTCATAGAATGGCTAATACTCTGATTATCGCTGAGGATGGTAAAAGATGGGGATTAGATACTGTAACAGATGAGAAATGTAATACACTTATTATTGAAGTTACGGCTAGTGATTATAATGATAAAGATAGGTTGTTAAGTATACTTAATAAATGGAAAGAAGAAGATTTTTCTGAGGGAGTAGATGACCATAATTATGTCTGGAATAGATTAGGTGGAACTGTTGGAAGAGCAGAGTCATTAAAGCAAGAATTTAGATAGTAGAACGAGAGGAGTGCCAATATTGAAAAAAATAGCAGTACTAGGAGCGGTATTAGAATATCCTATGGATACACAACAAAAATTTAATGATACAATTGCTAGTTTTAAAGGCATTGTAAAAGGTAGAATGGGGATACCTTTTGAGGAAGATGGAGTATCAGTTATATCAATAATTGTGACAGGTACTTTGGATGAGATAAATAGTTTGACTGGAAAGTTAGGAAATATAAGTGGAGTAACTGTAAAGACTTCAATATCTAAGAAAGAAATTCAGTAAAATGCATAATATATAATATAGTAATTATAAGCATTTTAAGGAGTGGGTATGGATAAAAAAAATACAGTGCTTGTTTATATAGGATTACTTTTTGCTGCTTTTATTTGGGGAATAAATCCAACGATAATGAAAATTGGTCTTATATATATGTCTAACATTAGTTATAATTTTTTAAGGATGGCAGTAGCTCTAGTGGTTTCACTGATCATATTGATTTTATCAAAAACATATAAGAAAATGGAAATGAAAGATATTGGTAAAATATGTATCATTGCTTTATTTGGTTTCTTTTTATTTCAAATATTTTTGATTTTGGGGGTAAGTAATACTACTGCAGGTAATACGTCTATTATTATGGCTACTTTGCCAGTTTATGTAATAATAATAAACTATATTTTTAAAATTGAAAATATAAACAAAAGAATTGTATCAGGTATATTTTTATCTATTATAGGGGTAACGTTAATAGTGCTAGCCTCTGGTGCTAATTTATCTATTTCTAAACAAGATACAATAGGTATACTGATAATTTCTTTAGCACAGTTTGCTTATGCTGGTTATACAGTGTTTTCAAAGACATTAGTAAAGAAATATTCAAATTATCAAGTGATTTTTATGGTGATTTTATTTACTTCTGTATTTTATTCATTTATTTCTTTAAAAGAAATTAGTAGTATAGATTGGTGTGAAGTACCGATAGTAGCATGGATGAGCATAGTAGGATCTGGTGTCTTTGCTATGTTCATTGGTAATGTTATATGGGTATGGGCTGTAAATAAAATAGGTAGTTCAAAAACTGCATTATTTACTAATTTGCAACCAGTGATATCAATAATTAGTGGATACTTTATTTTAGGTGAAACCTTTAGAATAGAACAGATATTTGGTGGAATTATTGTATTATATGGTGTTTATATTACAAGAGAGAATAGAAAAAATGAGGTTTAAATAGATTTTGATAAATGTATAATGTTAGAGCAATGTATAATAAACAATGCACAATGTACAATGCACAATGCACAATTGACGATGATTTTGCTACGCAAAATCTTTGAATTAATTAAATAATTAAAAATTCTCGACGGTAGGTAGAGAATTAACCTTAATTGCACATTGAACATTGCAAATTGCTAATTATTATTTAAACTAAAGTAATTTACTTAGCAAAAGTTTAAATATCAACAATATTCTAAAACATAGCCAAAATAAAAAGATACATTGGGAAACCAATGTATCTTTTATTTAGAAAAATATTCCTTTACATAAAATGTAAGTTATATTATAATGTAATAAAATGGTAAAAACAAATATAATATATTGCATTATATTTATGTTTATAGTATGAGGAGGAATTTTTGATGAACACTACTAAAAACCCGGTTGTAGATAATTTTAATGTGCAGGTAATTGATGATGGGTATGCTGATACAAAATCAAAATCTGAGGATTCAGATATGTTTATCACACCATCATATGTAACATCTTGGAGACCATTTTATGATAAGGATAGTGACCTCAAAGAGCCAGCAAAGAGTTCTCTTAGTAAAATAGAGGCGGAAGTAAATGGAACAAAATACTTAGTTGGAGAATGTGCTGTAAAGCAAGATAGGTCTCTTCAGTGGAATGGTGCATTGGACAAGCATAACGATACTTCTTTTGATGTATTATTGAAAACACATCTAAGTTTAATGGCAAAAAAACCTATGAGTCGTGTTAAGTTGGTAATGGGATTACCTGTAAAAGCTAGTTTGGATATAGAAAGAGTAGATAAAATGAGAGCAAAGGTTGTAAGGCAACATGAAATTGCACTAAAATTACAAGGAGATAAAGATTTTGGGAATAAAATAATTAAAGTAGAGGATTTAATTATAAAAGCACAGCCACATGGAACTTTATGTGATTTAATATTAAATAGTAAGGGGGATATTACTAATAAAGATTTAGCAAAGAAAGTAAATGCCATTTCTGATATTGGTGGTAAAACACACAATTTGTATTTAGTAGATACACTTGAACCATTATCAGATTTTTGTGATACAAAAAATAGTGGAATGTATACCGCTTATAATTGGATTAAGGATTATTTAGAGAGGGAACTTCATCTTCAGGTTGCTGACGGACAAATGCCGCATATAGTTGCTGCAGGACAGATAAAGGGATATGATTTAACTCCTGTTATAAAAAAAGCCTATAGAACGCTTGCTACTAGAATTATATTAGAAATTCAAACTGTTTGGGGAGATGCATTTCCTTTTATAGATAATTTGATATTCACAGGTGGAGGTTCAGCTGCGCTAAGACCGTACTTAGAACAGGAATACAAAAAAGCAATGTTCTTAAGTCGTACTAATAATCCTTCAGGTTTATATAAACAAGGTATTAGAAAATGGAAAAGAAAAGCAAATTAATAGTATAAGCAAAAGTGTAATTAGCAATTGGTAAAATATATAAAAATCAAAAAAGAGAAAGGAGTGTGCATGATGCAGATATCTCTTTATATAGGTACAAAGCGTAAAAAAGATAGGATAGTTAATAATGAATTATCTAAATATATTGAAGGAGACAGAAGTGCTAGAATAAAAGATTTGATTTTGAAAGGGCTTATTTTTGAAGGAAAGAGAGATATTGATGAAAAATTATTAGATATTAGGTATATGATGGACGTTGATCTGGAGGTTAGGACAAATAAAATAAAGAAATTTGATAATATTACAGAAGTAACTAAAATAGAAAAGCAAAAAATTAGGTTGGATAATACTGAAACAAATACATTGGTTCCTAGTTTTGATAATATATCAATTAGTAAAAGTGACATCGATGATATTGATTTAGAAGATAGGATATGAAAACAATTAGCAATTAACAATTAGCAATGTGCAATTAAGGAGCTAATCAACCTCAATTGTACATTAATAATAAGTAAAAACTATTTATAGAAAAATACTTTATAAATCAGCAAATCTTTAAAACAGAGCCAAATGAAAAAAGGTAGGGTTTTAGCCTACCTTTTTTGGTCCCTATAAGG
Source organism: Clostridium sp. (assembly GCA_030626065.1). GTDB lineage: Bacteria > Bacillota > Clostridia > Clostridiales > Clostridiaceae > Clostridium_AF. The sequence goes on from DAOUPR010000103.1 coordinate 8,110, forward strand.
ATTCAAGAACTGAAAATCATCTTAACGCCGACTAATACAAGTAACTACACACCTAGACACAATCTTTCGACTATATAAAAGCATTACATAACCTATATTAATCTTTGCCCGATTGTACTACATCCCTTAGAAGAATTATAATATCTCCCGACACAATAACCCACCCAATTTTAAAAACTATTTTTAAGAAGTTTTTAAAACCTGCGGAACATAGTACAATCTTGACTCAACTAACATACATCTACTCAAATAGTATAAATACAGTTGGGCACCTATACAACTCTTAAAAACATATGCAAATCTTCTCGCCGACTTAAATAAAACCTTAACCGTAGATCTCAAGTAAATCTTTGTTCGAATGATATACAACCCATACAATAAATCATATACCACTCTTAGCTCAACAATATTCAATCCCTTGTAAGAATAGTATAACCTTTTTTCAAAATAAGTATTCGTATAAAATCTACAATATTTGTATGAAATTAAAATCTATTTACTAATGTAATGTATTATTTTATAATATAATTTATAAGATAATATAAACTAGCGGATAAAAATTTAGAGGAGGATCAATATGGATAAATATTTTGATATTGATATTATTACAGGATGGATTTATACAAATGCAATAAAAGTATTAATAGCTTTAGTTATTCTGTTTATAGGTTTAAAAGTTATTAAAATGGTAATGAAGATAATGAAAAAGAGTTTAGGTAAAGTGGATATTGATGAATCTTTATTTAAATATTTAATTACTATTACTAATGTAGCTTTAAAAATAATTTTGATTGTGTCTCTAGTACAATATTTGGGGATTCCGACAACTTCATTTGTAGCGTTAATAGGTAGTGCTGGCTTAGCAGTTGGTTTAGCGATACAAGGAAGTTTATCAAATTTTGCAGGTGGAGTTCTTATATTGGTATTGAAGCCTTTTAAAGTTGGCGATTATGTAGAAGCTCAAGGATATAGTGGTACAGTACAAGAAATATCAATTTTTTATACTATACTGAATACTTTAGATAATAAAAGAGTAGTAATTCCAAATGGTCCATTATCTAATGGAAGCTGTATAAATTATAGTGCAAATCCTACAAGAAGAGTAGATATAACTTTTGGAGTTGGCTATGAAGCAGATATTAAGAAAGTAAAGGAAGTAATTAATGAAGTAATTTCAAGAAATGAAAGAATAATGGACGAGCCATCTCCTTTTGTAAGACTTGCTGAACATGGAGATAGTTCAATTAATTTTGCAACAAGAGTATGGTGCAAAACAGAAGATTATTGGGAGGTTCACTTTTATTTAATGGAAGAAGTTAAGATTGCTTTTGATAAAGAAGGAATTAGTATTCCGTATCCTCATATGGATGTGACTATGTTAAAATAATTAATGCACAATGCACAATGCACAATGCACAATGCACAATGCACAATGCACAATTA
>DAOUPR010000156.1 GCA_030626065.1 Clostridium sp.
ATAATGAATATATGGAAATTTTAAAGGTTCCTGTTAAAAGAATTAGGATACCTATCAGACCTGGTAGGAATGTAGCTGTTATCATAGAAGCTGCTGCTGCAAATTATAGGTATTCAAGTATATCAAAAGAATCTCCTGTTGAAACAATTGACAGAAGAATGAGGGAGGTTATAGCCCTTGAATCAAAAAGAAATAATAAGAAATAAAATTTTATATATAAGAGATAATTTAAATAAAGAAGAAAAAGAAAAATATGATAGTGTGATTTTAGAAAAATTAATTAATTCAGAAACTTTTAAGAATTCAAAAACGATTTTTACATATGTTAGTATGAAAAGTGAAATTAATACTATTGATTTAATACAATATTGTTTGAAAAATAATAAGGATGTATGTGTGCCAAAGGTTAATCCTAGCAACAAGACAATGAGTGCATATAAAATTAAATCTTTAAGTGAATTAACAGAGGGACATTTTGGAGTTCTTGAACCAAGAGAAGAAAATATTGTGTATCCGCACATAATAGATTTAGCTATATTTCCAGGATTAGCTTTTAATGAAGAAGGTTATAGAATAGGATATGGTGGAGGATATTATGATAAGTATTTTTCGCAAAATAATATTAAAGCAGCAAAAATTGCTTTGGCATATAGATTTCAAATAATGAAAGATTTACCTATTGAAAAGCACGATATTTCAGTAAATTGCATAATCACCAATTGATGTGGAATAATAATATCAAAAGGCTTTAGATTGGTGATTTTATGCAGATATTTGAATTAAACAATAATTTTAGTTTGATTAATAAAGAAGTAGCTAAAAAAGAAGATGAATTATGGATTTATGCAAATCAGGAAGAAGTAGAAGATGTAATTAAAGAATATGATTTAAATAATAATATTTTGTTGGAATTTATGAATAAAGGTACAAAGCCATCTAAAATAATTATTTATGATAAATGTATTTATCTTAGTTTAAATCTTTTGCAAATTAATAACAAAAGGATTAATTGTGTAGATATAGATATTATTTATACTGAAGATAAAGTAATTACTATCTTAGAAAAAGGCTTTGGATTTATTGAAGAATTAATAAATGATATTCATGACAAAAAAAATTGTGGTATATTAAAGGATAAAACAACACCGATTTTTGTTTTTTTCTATATTATTGATAGAGTTATAGTGAATAATTATGAAGCTATTGCGGAGTTAGAGATAGAAGCAGATAAAATTGAAATATCAATATTAAAGAATCCGATGAAAGAACATGTAGATACTTTGATTTCTTTTAGAAGACAAGTATATACAATAAGAAAAAATTTAAATCCAATGAGATATATAGGTGATTCACTTATTAGGAAAGACAATAAGATGATAGAAAATCAATACATATCATATTTTTTGGGTTTAAAAGATAGGATAGATAAATTGATGGAGTCGCTTGACAATTTAGTTCAGGATTTAGCTTTAGTTAGAGAGGCTTTTGAATCAGAAGTCTCAAATAAAACAAATGAAATTATGAAGGTATTTACTATAGTTACAAGTGTTTTTTTACCTTTAAACTTAATTACAAGTATGCAAGGTATGAACTTTAAGAAAATGCCTTTAATAAAATATGATTATGGTTATTTCTATATGTTATTATTTATGATTATAATAAGTATTATTTTAATTATAATATTTAAAAAGAAAAAATGGCTATGACCATTTATTAAAATTCAAGGGGGAAATGTAAATGACAGAAAAGAAAAAAGTAGAAGAGAACAAATTAGAAAAAAAATATGATTTAGCTTGGGATATTTATTCAGAGGAAGATTTAGAAAAATTGGACCTTTTAAATGATAAATATATTGAATTTATGTCTAAATGTAAGACAGAAAGAGAATGTGTAGATGAATTTGTTGTTATAGCTGAAAAAAATGGTTACACAAATATTGAAAAATTAATAAAAGAGAAAAAGAAAGTAGTTAAAGGAGATAAAGTATATTATTCTTTTAAAAACAAAGCTTTAATTCTTTTTAATATTGGAGAAGAAAAATTAGAAAATGGTATGAATATTTTATGTTCACATGTTGATTCACCTAGAATTGATTTAAAGCAAAATCCATTGTATGAGGATTCAGACTTAGCTTTATTTGATACACATTATTATGGCGGAATTAAAAAGTATCAATGGGTTACAACACCTTTAGCGATTCACGGTGTGGTAGTTAAAAAAGATGGTTCTATAGTTAATGTCGTAGTAGGTGAAGAACTTACTGATCCTGTTATTGGAGTTCAAGATCTTTTAATACATTTAGCTAAGGATCAACAAAAGAAGACTATGGCAGAGGGCGTAAATGGAGAAGATTTAAACTTGCTTATAGGAAGTAAACCTATTAAAGATAAGGAAGCAAAAAATAGGGTGAAACTTAATATATTAAATATATTAAATGAAAAATATGGTATAGATGAAGAAGATTTTGTTTCAGCTGAAATTGAAATTGTTCCTGCTGGTCCAGCAAGACATTACGGATTAGATAAGAGTATGGTTATGGCATATGGACATGATGATAGAGTTTGTGCATATACTTCTGTGGAAGCAATGTTGAATGTAGAGCAAGTTAAGAAGACTGCAGTAACTTTACTTGTTGATAAAGAAGAGATTGGAAGTGTAGGTTCAACTGGAATGCACGGTCTATTCTTTGAGAATGCTGTAGCTGAGCTTATGAATTTAACAGGTGATTATTCTGAACTTAAATTAAGAAGAGCTCTTTTGAATTCTAAAATGCTTTCGTCAGATGTAAGTGCTGCCTTTGATCCTAATTATGCAGGTGCTTATGAAAAGAAAAATTCAGCTTTCTTAGGTAAAGGTATTGTTTTCAATAAATACACTGGTGCAAGAGGTAAATCTGGTTGTAATGATGCTAATCCAGAATTTATAGCAGAGATAAGAGGAATTATGGCAAAACATAATGTAGTTTGGCAAACAGGAGAACTAGGTAAGGTAGATCAAGGTGGTGGCGGAACAATAGCCTATATAGCGGCAAAATATGGAATGGAAGTAATAGATTGCGGAGTTCCAGTATTAAGTATGCACGCACCAAATGAAGTTGTTTCTAAAGCTGATGTTTATGAAACAATGAAAGGGTATGAAGCTTTTATAAAAGAAGCATAGATAATTCAATGCACAATGCACAATTTACAATGCACAATGCACAATTTACAATGCACAATCAAAAGATAAATGAATATTAATAATTAGCAATTAGCAATTAGCAATTAGCAATTAGCAATTTGCAATTTGCAATTTGCAATTAAGGATAATTTTGCTACGCAAAATTTTTGAGTTAATTAAATTAAAGATTCTCGGTGTAAGACGAGAAGTATCCACAATTGCAAATTGCAAATTGAACATTGCAAATTATTCATAAATAAGAACTATAAAATTAACAACTCTTATTATTATCAACAATTCTTTAAAACATAGCAGAATTATAAAAGAGGTGATTGTATGGATGAAATTTATCAGTTTATAAAGGCTCCTGAGAATTCTAAGAAGGTTTATGTTGTATTTGTTATTATAGGTATTGGAATGATTGCAAACCTAATTAAAAGGGTTATGGATGAGATTAGGAAGAAGTAACTCCAATAGCTTCAAGAAGAATTCTGAGATCATCGCCTTTAAGAGGACAACTTCCTATATAACCATGTTTTCCATCATTATCGTGTAAACCATGGTAATCTGACCCTGCGGTTATTATTTTATTGTGTTTTTTAGCAAGTCGTCTAAAATTTGCTTCATCACCGTGTCTGTTTAGAGGGTATTTTGCTTCTATCCCATCAAAGTCAAGTTTGAATAAATCTTCAATGTCAATTTTTTTAACCAATGTTGGATGAGCTAAAACTACAAAGGCACCAAGAGATTTCAACATTTTTATGGCATCTTCAGTAGTGATTTTTTTGTTTGGAATATATGCAGGGCTATCATCTCCAATTAAATTATCGAATATATAATTCCAAGTGAAATTGTAGCCAGCATCTAGTATTGCGCTAGCTAAGTGAGGTCTGCCAAGGACACCATGTGATTTTTTTAATACTTCTTCAAAATCTAATTTGATATCAAAAATTTTATCTAAATTTTCAATCATTTTTTTGCCTCTATAAATTCTATAATCTTGAAAGGATTTAAGATAAGCTATCAATTCTGGGTTATCGTAATTATTACTATTAAAGTATGCAAGGACATGGACGCTTGAACTATCATATTGAGTGGACATTTCAATTCCAGGAATAACTTTCACACCTAGTTTATTACCAACTTCGATGGCTTCTTTGTTTCCACTTATATTATCATGATCAGTTATCGCTATTATATCTAAGTTTACTTTTGCAGCTAAATTTACTAACTCAGTTGAAGATAGTTTGCCATCAGAGGCTAATGTATGTAAATGAAAATCACCTTTATTAAAAATAATATCACTTCCTTATTTAGTATATAGAGTTTTACTATGGATACTCTATAATTATAACATAAGGAATTATTAGATAAGAAAGTTTTTTACTTGTAATAAGTAGGCATTAGAATAATTCCTAATCAATTAGTTCAACTCCAAGCTTATCGTAAAATGACCAATCAACATAGTCATTAATAGGTAATTTATTGTCCTTTTTAAATTTGTGTACTACTTGTTTAAAGTAATCTCCATATATACCATCAGGATTAGCCTTATAATAGCCTTTTTCTCTTAAAATTGTTTGAAGTTGGTATACATCAGCACCTGTCATACCTGGTTTTAGTTTTCGAAGATAGGACCCAAAATTTCCAAATGGACCACCCCAGATGATAACTTTTGTTCCATGTTTAGTTATTTTATAAAGCTCAGCTACATCTTTATTCCACATTCGAATACAACCTTTGGAAGAATTCCATCCAATAGAATTAGGATAAATAGTTCCGTGGATACCAAATTTTCCCCAAGGAACATTAAAGCCCATCCACCTACCGCCAAAACCTTCACCCCAAGTACCTTTACTTATTATACTCCAAGTACCTATTGGTGATGGAGTGGTCGGTTTACCACCAGCAATAGTATAAGTTTTTATGAGTTCATCATCTTGAAATACATTCATAGTATTATCTACAACATTTACTAATATTACTATGGGTTTGCTAGAGTCATAATTATCTATATCCACTTGGATTTCATTATGGTTTTCCTCAGCATATGTAGGCATAATCATAAATATACAAGAAAAAATAATAAAAAATAAAAATAAAAATAACTTTTGTGAATTCGTTACTAGTTTTATACAACTATTTTTATACATAGTATCAACTCCTATAGTTATTATTATCAACATTATAATTTTTTTTATGATATGATTTAGTAAAATTCATAATTGATTTATATATATTGGTTTAATTAATATTTTAATAAATAAATTTTCGAAGATATACATATTATTTCTGTTCTAGAATAGTAATTAAACTAGTGGAAGAATTTCAATAATTTTTTGAATATTTTCCTATTTAATGTATAATTAAATTAATAAGAATTAAGAGGTGATGTTATTGCATTTTTATGATAAAGTTTCTGTTGTTTTGATGGTACAAGGGACATTTGATTTATTTTGTTATTTTAATATTTCTCCAGAGGCTATTTATGGTTTTGAAGGTAAATATGGAGTTGGATCATGGAATTCTTCACAGCCGACTTTGAAAGTCAAAAGAATGGAAAATGGTAATGGAATAGAGATTAAAAGCAAAGAAATAAATAAATTTGATACTAGTTCTTTTATAAAATTAGAAGAAGATGATATTGATGTGTATGTTGAATATGGAAGAAAATTATTTGGACAGGAATATATATCATTGGGTATTTCTAATATAGTATCGACTCCCAGAGAAAATAATTCAAAAGAAGAATCAATTTATTTTATTGAATTAGAAGATAAACAAGTTCCCATGATTAATACAGAAAATATAAATGATAAAAAATGCGTTAATAAATCGATTAATAAACAAGTTAGTACTGCTACAACTAGTGTTTTTCAAATGGATAGGAAGGAAAAAAAACTTCCGTCAAGTATTAATATAAATGATACAAATATTAGCATAAATGATGTAAATAAATATAATTTTGGTATTAGATATAATATATCCTCATCTAATATTTTGCATAATAAAGTGTATAAAAAAAGTAGTTTTATAAATGTAGAAAAAAATATTAGACTACATTCTTCGTTGGATAATATTGGTACTAATTCATATGATTTTAATAAAGGACAGTTTGAATACAAGGAAAATATAAAATTTTTCAAACAACATTTTTATAATATCAACGGGAAATATAAAACAAGCTCTTCAAAATAAAGCAAGGAGGAAGGAATATGAAGGACGGATATGTATCTTTAGTTCTACATAGCCATCTGCCCTTCGTTAGGCATTCAGATGAAGATGATGCACTTGAAGAAAGATGGTTATTTGAAGCAATAAATGAATCGTATATTCCTCTTATCAATACATTTGACAGGTTACTTGAAGATAGAATTGATTTTAAAATAACTATGTCTATTACACCTACATTGATGAGTATGTTAGAAGATGATTATTTAAATAAAAAATATTTTAAATATTTAACTAATACTATCAAATTAGCAAAAGAAGAAATTGAGAGAACTAAAAATGATAAGAGTTTAAATAATCTAGCTGAATTTTATTATGATAGATTTAAGAGTATTTTAAATGTATACGAGAATTATGAAAAAAGACTTATGAATGCTTTTAGAAAGTTTGACAAGTTAGGTTGTTTAGAAGTGCTCACATGTTCTGCAACTCACGGATTACTACCATTATTAGCAATTAATAAAGAAACAGTTAAAGCACAAATAAAGATAGGCGTTGATTATTATACAGAAATTATGGGGCATAGACCTATAGGTATCTGGCTGCCAGAATGTGCATATACTTATGGAATAGAAGAGGTACTTAAGGATTATGGGATTCAATATTTTATTGGAGAAAATATTTCTGTTTTAAATGCATCACCAAGACCTATTTATGGAACTTATGCACCTATTGTAGATAGAAACGGTGTGTGTGTGTTTGGAAGGGATGTTGAAACATCACATCAAGTTTGGAGTAGTAAAGAGGGTTATCCAGGTAATTATAGTTATAGGGAATTTTATAAAGATATAGGATATGAATTAGATTTTGAATATATATCACCTTACATACATAAAGAAG
>DAOUPR010000228.1 GCA_030626065.1 Clostridium sp.
AAATTCAACATCTTCTTTATCCCTAATTGGTGGATTCACTCTATAACTTTTATCCACTTCTTCCACTAAATGATGTGGCATTACTTCACATGTTACATTAGCACCAGCTTCTTTTGCAGCAATAATTGCTTCCATTGATTCCTTTGTGCTTACATGAGCCATATGCAATTTGCATCCAGTTTTTTTAGCTAAATATACATCTCTAATTGTCATTAAGTCTTCTGATATTTTAGTATCTATAGGAACGAAATCATGAAATTCTGCATGTGAAATTATAGTTAAGTCTTTTTCTTTAGCTAATTGCATGGCTTTATACATAACTAAATTATCCTCAGTACCTTTTCCATCATCAGAAATAAATTTAACTTTTTTATCTATATTTCGTAGATGTCCAATATTCTTTCCATCAAAATCAGTGGTGATTGAAACACACTGGTGTATATCAATAAGACCTACTTTTTTATTTTTCTCATAAATCTCTTTTAAAACTTCATTTGTGGAACATACCGGTTTTGTATTCGCCATTAAATTTACAAAAGTATATCCGCCTTTTACAGCCGCCTTTGAACCAGATTCTAAATCTTCTTTATACTCATATCCTGGTTCTCTAAAGTGAGCATGCATATCAATAAAAGAAGGTATTAAAACTTTTTCTTTACCATCTATTACTTCATAATCATTATTTTTATCTTCTTCACATTCACCTTTTCTGACATCTCTGATAATTCCATTTTCCACATATACACACCCATGAAAATCAATAAAACTGTCAACAACTCTAACATTCTTAATCAATAACTTCATTATATGTCTCCCTCTGAGCTAAACTCATAAAGGGCATCGCAATATACGCATCTATATTTTTTTTCTTCTCTATCTCCTAGATAAAATTTATGTGTAATGTTATTCTCAGTGGTAGTAATACATCTTGGATTTTTACACTTTAGAATATTTGCAACTTCTTGTGGTAATTTCAATTTTATTTTATCTACAATCTTTTCATTTTCAATCTTATTTATAGTAATATTCGAATCAATTAAACCTAAAATCTCAAGGTCTAAATCAATTTTATTTTCTATTTTAATAATATCTTTCTTCTTTAACTTTCCAGAGCAAGCATTAATAATTAAAGCTACAGGATAATCCACCTTCTTCAATCCTAAATAATTAAATATTTCAATACCCTTGCCTTCTGTTATATGATCAATTACTAATCCATTTTTAATGCTATCTATATTTAACATTTATTCTACCCCCAAAGTTTTCATAATAAGAGCCATTCTAGCATACATACCATATTTAACTTGCTTAAAATATACTGCTCTTGTGTCGTTATCAACTTCCTGAGCGATTTCATTAACTCTTGGTAGCGGATGCAAAATAATCATATCCTCTTTAGCATCTTTTAATATTTTATTTGTCAAAATATACTTATCTTTTAATCTCACATAATCTTCTTCATTAAAGAATCTTTCTCTTTGTACCCTAGTCATATAGAGTATATCTCCATATTTAATTGCATCCTCTAGACTTGATACTTCTTTAAACTCAATATTCTTTTTTTTCAAAACTTCATTTTTTATATAATCTGGGGTTTTTAGTTCTTCTGGTGATACAAGAATAAATTTATTATTAGGATATCTTGATAATGCTTTTATAAGAGAATGTACTGTCCTTCCAAATTTTAAATCTCCACAAAGAACAATGGTATGATTTGAAAAACTTCTTTTGGTTTGACGAATTGTGAGTAAATCTGTAAGTGTTTGAGTTGGATGATGATGCCCACCATCACCAGCATTAATTACAGGAATTTCTGAATACATTGATGCAGCCAGTGCTGAACCTTCTTTAGGATGTCTAATAGCTGCAATATCAGCATAACAACCCACTGTTCTTATAGTATCCCCTAAGGATTCTCCTTTTTTAGCTGAACTTGAATTAGCATCTGAAAATCCAAGTACTTCTCCTCCTAGTTTAAGCATTGCTGCCTCAAAACTAAGTCTAGTTCGTGTACTTGGTTCATAGAACAATGTAGCTAACAGTTTCCCCTTGCACACCTCTGAAAATTCCTCTGGTGATTTAATAATTCTTTCTGCTAAAGAGAAAACTTCTTCCATTTCCTCTATTGAAAAATTCATTGGATCAATCAAACTTCTTCCTTTTAACATAATTCTCCTCCTTTTTAGTCTCTCTGTACTATCTTAAAGGCAATTTTGTTCAATGCTCAGATTTATATGCATAATTTTAATGATTAAACATTAAACATTAAATATTAAAGATTAATGCACAATGCACAATGCACAATGCACAATTGTGGACGATTCTCTTCGTTCCTCAGAGAATCTTTAATTAATTACAAATAAAAATACCTTCTCTGTTGAGAAGGTATAAAAATAGCGTAGTCATATTCAATACTTGAATATTATCTATTATCATTTCCTTCTCAGTCTCTCTGGACTAAGTTAAAGGCAATATTTAATTTACTTATGAATGATGATACCACATGAAAATTTATATGTCAAATGTATTATCTCTCTTCTCTAAAATATGCCTCACCTAAAGAAGCAGGCCCTGCATTTTTATTCTTATTAATTGAAGCCATAACCAAAATTATTATAGTCACTAAGTAAGGAAGCATATCAATAAAATATAAAGATATATACTCAGTAATAACAGGAAATCTAAATGCTACTATACCTAAAGCACCAAATAAGTAAGCTCCAAAAAGTGCTTTATATGGATTCCATGCTGCAAATATTACTAATGCAACAGCTATCCATCCTCTGCCTGCCGTTACATTCTCTTGCCATGAAGGGATATAAACTAAAGATAAATACGCCCCTCCGAGTCCACATAGAGCTCCTCCTAAAAGTACGTGAACATATTTATATAACATTACATTTATACTTGCTGCATCTGCACATTTTGGATTTTCTCCAACTGATCTAAGATTAAGTCCTTTTCTAGTATTATAAAAATATATGCCTAATATTATAGCTAATAGATATCCAAAATACACAAATATATTCTGATTAAAGAATACAGGACCTAAAAAAGGTATTTTAGATAAACCTGGTATAGGTAATATTCTAAAGAAAGTCTTTAAAGTATCAGGAACAACTTCCCCCATAAGAGATTTGCCCATAAGTGAAGAAAATCCTGTACCAAATATAGTTAAAGTTAAGCCAGTAACAACTTGATTTGCTCTTAAACTAATTGTCAAGAAACCGTATATTAACGCACCTGAAGCACCTGCAAAAGCCGCTCCCATCACTGCTAATACTGGATTTCCTGTTTTTAGTCCTACTATAAATCCAACAGCAGCACCCATGAGCATCATTCCTTCAACCCCAAGATTCAAAAGTCCTGCCTTTTCAGTTAAAATCTCACCTAGTGTAGCAAAAAGTATAGGAGTACCCGCTACTATAGCTGCGGCCAAAAACCCTACAAATAAATTCATCTAGTTTGCCTCCTTATTTTTATTTTCTTTACCAAAGACAACCTTATATCTAATAAAGAAATCACTACCAAGTACAAAGAATAATATCATACCTTGAAGAACCGCTGCCGCCGCCTCCGGGATTCCAAAAGCAGTTTGTATATATGCTCCACCTTGAAGTAAGGCTGCAAAAAGTACAGATACTATTAAAATAATAGGAGCTGATAAAGACCCAAGCCAAGTAACAATAATTGCTGTAAAACCAACTCCTCCAGAAACTTCAACTGAAAGAGTACTACTAACTCCTGATGCCTGAATCATTCCAACTAAACCACATAACCCACCACTTATCATAATTGCAGTTATCATAGTTTTTTTAACATTTATACCTGCATATTGTGCTGTTTTCACACTTTCGCCAAGTACACTTATTTCATAACCTTTTTTAGTATAATTCATAAATATATACATAACTACAACCAAAATCAAAGCTATTATCCACCCAATATGAATATTAAAAACTTTTGGTAATACTGCATTACTATCAAAATTAGCTATTTTAGGAAACCCTAAAGATGCAGGGTCTTTCCATTTTTCATATTGCAAATAGGTTATCCACTTTAAAGCTATATAGTTCATCATCAAAGTTACAATAGTTTCATTAGTTCCCCATTTGGATTTTAAAATAGCTGGAATCAAAGCCCATATACCACCTGATAACATTCCAAAGATAGCCATTAATATTAAAACAACAGGCTTTGGTAAATATGAAAAATTCAAAGCTATGAAAGTAGCCCCAAATGCTCCCATTAATATTTGTCCTTCTCCACCAATATTCCAAAATTTCATTTTAAATGCAACAGCAATTCCTAATGAAGTTATAAGTAGCGGAATAGCTATAATAATTGTCCTTCTAATTTTCGATGTGGACCCAAAGGCCCCTTTAATCATTGATCTGTAAACCTCAATAGGATTAAAATCCAAAGCAACAATAAAAAGAGAAGTAACTAAGATAGCTAGAATAATTGCTATTGTCGTAATTATTAATGCTTGAAATCTTGTAGTGTCTCCTTTCTTAACTATTCTAATCATCTATTTCTCCCCCTTTTGATAGTTCTTTTCCAACCATAAGTAAGCCTATTTCCTCTTTAGTTATCTTATCTCCATCTACTATTCCAGTAATCTTACCATTATAAATAACTGCAATTCTATCACATAATTCTATTAAAACGTCCAAGTCTTCTGCAATATAAATAACAGAATTCCCCTTTTCTTTTTCTACATTAACTAAATCATATATTGTATGACATGTATTTACATCCAACCCTCTTACAGGATAAGCCATTATTAATAACTTAGGATATAAACTTAATTCTCTACCCAAAAGTATCTTTTGAATATTTCCACCTGATAAATATTTAATCGGATAATGTACATTTGGAGTTTTTATTTCTAACTTTTCAACCATTTCTTCGGCTTTCTTTATAACAGGTTTTCTATTAATAAATAAGCCTTTTTGTTTTTGGTACTCTTTTAACAAAACATTATCTACCATATCCATAGATGCAACTAGTCCCATACCTAATCTATCTTCAGGAATAAAACTCATACTAATTCCTTTAGTAATTATTTCTCTAGGAGTTTTACCCACTATATTTTCACCATCAAATTTAATTTCACCTTGCTGAACTTTTTGAATACCGGCTATTGCTTCACATAATTCTTTCTGTCCGCTTCCTGCAATCCCTGCAATACCAAGAATTTCGCCTTTTCTTAC
>DAOUPR010000148.1 GCA_030626065.1 Clostridium sp.
AGATATTCCTTTTAAGGAATTCACTGAAATTTCTCCATTACCACTGTTTCCACTAGGAACTACAACAATCATATTTTTATTAATCATTTTGTTAAATAACTTTTGAAATAAAGACAATATAAATTTATTATAATTTGTTAATTCAAAAGGAAGGCATAATACTCTAATATTATGTTTTTCACTAACTTCTAAAATATGTTGTATACCTAATAAAATATCTGAACAGTATCCTCTACCGAGCTGATTAAAAGCTTTTACCATATAGATATTACTATTTTCTGCAATACCTTTATATAATCCTTTTGAAGAATAACCACTTGAACAAATTACACCTGAAATAAAAGTTCCATGACCGTTATCGTCATAGGGATATTTAAAATCATTTACTATATCATAAAATCCATTAATTTTATTTGTAGGTGATTTGAGATCATAATGAGGAAAAACTCCAGAATCTATAATACCTATACAGACACCTTTACCTGTTAATTTGTAATTTTTATTAAGATGAATTCTGTTTGAGCTTGAAACATTTTTACCGCAAAGGAAAGCAAAGTTATCCAAAGAAATATGGTCAATATCTGGATATTCTAATAATCTTTGTAATAAAGATTTATCTACGATAGTAGAAATACAGTTAACTAAATTAATTAATTTGATAAAAGTAATACCAGCGTGAGATAATTTTTTCTCTAGTTTTTCTCCATTGGTTTTATAGTGAATAATTACTCTGAATTTATCTAAGAATCCGTCATTAAGGGCATTATACAATTCTTGATCTAATTTCTTTTTAAATGAAAACATATTACCCTCCAAAAATAATTTCTCTATTATATAATATAAGAATTAAATGGGATTAATGTTAATAAAAAATAAATAAACCTTAAAAAGGTTTATTTTTTCCATTTAAATAGAACAATGCCGGCTATCATAAATGCTATTCCAATAAGTTCATTTGAATTAAACTTAATTTTATCGGAACCAAACAAACCAAAGGCATCAATAAGTCCTGCGGAAATAAGTTGAGCTATTAATATAGCTGATATTGAATAAGTTGGACCTAAATTTTCAATACCCAACATAACAGTAAAAATAATTAGAACACCTAGAGGTGCACCTAAAAGATAAAGCTTATTAGAATTACTTAAATTTTTAAAGTTACCGTTTCCTGCAAAAAATAGTATTACTAGAGTTATAGCAAAACCTATTCCTTGAACAAGTATATTTGTTTCCCATAAGCCTATTTTTTCACTCAATCTAGTGTTAAAAACACCTTGTAAGCTCATACTAATGCCTGCGATAATTGATGAAATTAATCCTAACATACAATCAACCTCCATTGCTAGTTTAACCGTATGTGTGAAAAACTATTAATGGAGGTTGATATTTATTTATGTACAGTTTTAATTAGTATTAAATATTACTTTTTGAAATTAATAGGTTGTTTTCAAGATATGCTCGTTCTATCTCATCTCTATTAAGGCCTAAAGAATTACCTACAGATAAGAAATTTTCAAACATAGTTACATAATTATCTTTACTTGGACAGACAATAAAATCATTTATATCAATATATAAATTAAGAAATTGTGTTGTCAAATCCGTAGTTAAAGTGGTTATCTCTAAGTCAATGTTAGTATAGTTTTTATCTAATCCAATACTTAAAATATAATGTATTGCTTCAACAAAATCAGTTAATACTTCACTTTGCTTATTAGAAGAAGGGGTGTCGTACCAAAAATTAAAACAAATTGTACTATTAGCTAGTTCGCTTATTTTAACCTGTAATCCTAGAATTTTTTCAGGCAGTAGAGAATCTTTCGGTAAACGCCATTTTTTGTTTAACCTGTCATCAATACCCTTTTGCAATATAAAAAGGTTTTGTAGATCCATATAATTTTAGCCGCCTTTCTTTATAATATCTTTATATATTATTTTATATTATTTTAAAAAATAATAAAAGATTAACAAACGTTTACAAACAAAAAAAATAAAAAAAAAAGAATAAATTCACAGTCTAGTGAAGTTATAACCTTTTTCTTGATAAATCTATAATATAACGTTAAGTAATTGTTAAATTAGTAATTGCGTAAATTGAAAGTTTTTATTACTACTTGTTTCTTATTATTTGAGATTCTCCTTAATTCTAATCTGTTTATTTTAGCAAAACCGAGGAAATCATCCCATTTAGTGTTGTAGTTTAATAATGTTTTGGGTTTATTATATAATTCTTTTCTAATATTATAGTTAGAAGTTGCTAAAGATATATTTAGGTTTTGGTTCTCTTTGTATATATTAAAACCATTATTAATCAAAACTTCATCTAGTTTTCTAGATATTTTTTTTATATATCCTGAATCATTTACAACAATACTTACTACTTTAGAATTATTTTTAAGGCAAAAATCTTTACTTATTTGTATTTTGAATTTTTTATATGGGTAAATAGATTCTTCTAATACTTTGGTTATTTTTTCTACATCAGGATTTGATAATGATTTTACAGGAAGACAAAAGTTACTTTTGATCTTATAAACCTTGTACTTTTTACACAAATCTCTTTGCACTGTATTCAAAAATTCGTTTGAGTGTTCGTCAAATAATGCTACTAGTTGATATTTCATTAGTATCCTCCATAAAAATCTTAATAATAATGAATAATAGTTAATATAAGTAATATTATATCATAAATATTACTTTTGTTGAACTATAGAGTTTTTGAGGATTGTGTCAAGTAAATTATTAGCAATGTGCAATGTGGAATTTGCTGATAATTATTGAAATATAGTCATATTATTAAGTATAAAAAAAGAATTTTTGCGTAAGATACTACTGTATATAATAAAATTGTTTTTCTTAGGAGGAATAGTATGGAGCATAATAGTAATATACATTGCAATGTAAGAGAGTGTAAACATCATTGTAAATCAGAGGATTATTGCAATTTGAAAGAAATTAATGTAGTTAAACACGGAGCAATGGCTAATAATGTAGAAAGCACAGACTGTGCATCATTTGAAAAAGAATAATTATTTTATAATACTTTGGGCCTGCTTTAAGCAGGCTTTTTTTGTTTATACATATTTTTTTTGAAACTGTAATAAAAATTTAAATATTTTATAAGAAAAAACATATATAATTTATATAGTTTACCCTTAACAAGTTTTTATATTGTGGTATAATTATTGATGTGATAATATGGCCAAATACTAATAATAATTAATGTAAGGATGGTTTACCTATGGAAAAATTGGTTATTGAAGGCGGACATTGTTTAAATGGAACTGTAGATATAAGTGGTGCAAAGAATGCAGCTGTAGCTATTTTACCAGCAGCGGTAATGGCTAGTACTGGAGTATGTCATATAGAAAATGTTCCGGAAATTAGCGATGTTCATTGCTTAGAAAAAATAATTGCGGATTTAAATGCAGATATAAAAAGAGAAAATGGAACTGTAATAATAGATAGTACTACTATTGATACTTTTGCGGCATGCTCAGAAGAAGTTAGAGAAATGAGGGCTTCATATTATCTTATTGGTGCCTTACTTGGTAGATTCAAAAAGGCAAAAGTAGAACTTCCAGGGGGATGCCCTATAGGAGTTAGACCTATAGACCAGCATATAAAAGGGTTTGAAGCGTTAGGAGCAAAGGTCAAAATTGAGCATGGTGCCGTTATAGCAGAAGCGGATAGATTAATAGGTGCTAATATTTATCTTGATGTAGTTAGTGTAGGTGCGACTATAAATGTAATGCTTGCAGCTAGTATGGCTGAAGGTAGAACTCAATTAGAAAATGCTGCTAAAGAGCCACATGTAGTGGATGTAGCAAATTTCTTGAATTCAATGGGTGCTAGAATAAAAGGTGCAGGAACAGATATTATTAAAATAGATGGAGTAGAGGAATTAAAAGGTTGTGACTATTCTGTAATTCCAGATCAAATTGAAGCAGGTACATATATGATTGCTACAGCTGCTTGTGGAGGTAGGGTTACAATTAAGAATGTAATTCCCAAACATTTAGAGTCTATATCCGCCAAATTAATAGAAATGGGTGTTGGTATAGAGGAAAATGGGGATGAAATAACAGTTCAACGAGATGGAACGCTTAAAGGTGTGAATATTAAGACTCTTCCATATCCAGGATTCCCTACGGATCTTCAACAACCTATGTCTGTGCTTCTTTCAGTATCTGAGGGAGTAAGCATAGTTAATGAAAGTATTTGGGAAAGTAGATTTAAACATGTAGATGAGTTAAAAAAATTAGGAGCCAATGTTAAGGTTGAGAATACTCTTGCTGTAATTGAGGGAGTTTCTAGATTGTATAGTGCGCAAGTGAAAGCTACAGATTTAAGAGCAGGTGCAGCAATGATAGTAGCAGGATTGATAGCAGAAGGAAATACTAGTGTCACAGATATAAGACATATTGACAGAGGGTACCCTCACATAGAAAATAAATTTAATGAATTAGGTGCTAAGATTACAAGAGAAAGAATATAGATAGAATGGAGCTTTTTTATGTTATTTTGTCCTTTATATAGCGGTAGTAGCGGGAACAGCATTTTTGTCTCTTCTAAGGAAAGTAGCATTTTAATTGATGCGGGACTACCTGGGAAAAGAATAGAAGAAGCTCTTAAGCAAATAGATAAGAATCCTTCTGATATCGATGCAATGTTTGTTACACATGAACATAGTGATCATATAAAAGGAATAGGTGTTTTATCTAGAAGATATGACATACCTATATATGCTAATGGGTCAACTTGGAGAGAGATGTATAGTAAAATAGGAAAGATTAAAGAGAATAATATAATGATTATGGATGAAGAGAGCGTTGAAATTAAGGATATGTTAATTTCTAAATATAACATTTCACATGACGCCGTTGAACCGGTAGGATATTCTATTGAAAGTGAACATAAAAAAGCTTGTATAGCTACGGATTTAGGCTATTTTTCAGAAGAAGTAAGAGATGCAATTGCAGACTCTGATATTATCCTTCTTGAAAGTAATCATGATATAGAAATGCTAAAAGTAGGTCCTTATCCATATCATTTAAAAAGAAGAATTTTAAGTGATGTAGGGCATTTATCAAATGAAGATTGTGGTAAAGCTATTGTTGAAATCATTAATTCCAACTGTAATAAAATATTTTTAGGACATTTAAGTAGAACTAATAATTATCCAGATTTAGCATATCAGACAGTGATAAATGTTTTAAGAGAGAATAATATTAAGTTGGACAAGGACGTTTTTATTGAACTAGCAAACAGAGATAAGCCAAGCACATGTATTGAGATATAAGGAAGAGGGATGGTTATGATGAAAAAAAGAATTCTTTCTTTGGGAGTATTGATAATATGTAGTTCTATTATGTTTACAGGGTGTAATAAAGATGATAATGTGGAATTAAATAGGAATAATAAATTGAGGGTTATGCAAGATGATGGAGATACTATAAAATTAGAATTATATTTTGATGCATCAAAAGATGAAGAAAATGTAGAAGTTTCTAGTGAAGAGAGAATCTTATTTACTGATGAACTTATGGGTGAAGTAATTATGTTAGAGCTTATAAAAGGGCCTTCAGTACAAAGTAGCTTAAAATCGATATTGCCAAAAGAAACAAAATTAATAAGCTTTTGTATTAGTGATAGTATTGCATATGTAAATTTAAGTGAAGATGCTCAATATTCTATGACAAAAGCTAAAGAAGAAGTAATATTAAAAAGTTTAGCAACATCTCTAGTAGAGTTAGAATCTGTTGATAGTATTAAAATATTAATAGCTAATAATAATATAGAAACTTTAGGTGGAAATTTTAATGTTTCCAAAGCTTTTACAGCAGAAACTTTAGTATTGTTAAATCAAAGTAAGTAAAAATATTAAAAAATTGAAAAGTATTTGTAACTTGAAATACAAATCAATTTAGATTACAATAATATTTACCAAAAAGAAAAAATTGAGGAGAGTACATATGAGTTTATATAAAGATTGGACAGAAATGGTTGTAGATTATGTTAAAACTAAAGGTGAAGTAGCCTTTTGGCAAGAATATGAAGGTATAGAAACAGCAATTTATTCTAAAATTCTTGGAGAACCTAATGCTGTTATAGAAGGTAAAATATCAGATTTAGCAGAAAAATATTCTACAGATATTAAATTCTTCATGGGATTTTTAGATGGAATAACTGATAGTTTAAAAGAACCATTAGACCTTGAAAATTTAGAAGATGAAACAGTAGTAGTATTAGATATTAATTATGAGGAACTATATTTTAATATGGTAGATGCAAAAGCAGAGTATCTTTACAATTTACCACAATGGGATGGTATTTTATCTGTAGAGAAAAGAAAAGAAATAACTAAAGAGTGGAGAGCTTCTAAAACTATTGTAAAAGAAGAGAAAATTGGAAGAAATGATCCATGTCCATGCGGAAGTGGAAAGAAATATAAAAAATGTTGCGGTAAAAATGCATAGTTATTTGATAGTAAAGGTTCCTTACGATTTGTGGGGAATCTTTTTTTTAGTGAAATTAGTAATGTTTTTTAAAATATAATTTGCAATTAGCAATGTTCAATTAGCAATTATGGATGATTCTCTCCTATCGTTGAGAATCTTTTAATTGCACATTGTACATTAAGGTAAGTGTGTTGCTTTTTTTATTAACATAAATTAAAATTGAGTTGTGGATAAAATAATACATAGAGGTGATTGATGTGGATAAAAACGCTAAATTTGTTTTAGAAAAAAGAGTTGAAAGAACAATAGAGAACCTTAATAAAAATAATATGGACGGATATTTTGTTAAAGACGAAAAAGAACTTTTAGAAAAGATAAAAGAATTAACAAATGATGGAGATACAGTAGGAGTTGGAGGTTCAATGACTCTATTTGAAACAGGTGTAATAGATTTTTTAAGAACTGAAAACTATAATTTTTTAGATAGATATGCACAAGGATTATCAAAAGAAGATATGATGGATATTTTTAAAAAGAGTCTTTTATCAGATGTGTATATTTCAAGTACAAATGCGATTACTGAAGATGGAGAGCTATACAACGTAGATGGAAATGGTAATCGTGTAGCTGCTATGATATTTGGACCAGATAAAGTTATAATTGTTGCTGGAGTTAATAAAATAGTAAAAGATGTTGAGGCTGCTATTGAAAGAAACAGAGAAATTTCAGCACCTGCAAATACAGTGAGATTGAATAGAAAAACTCCATGTGCTAAAGTAGGGTATTGTATGGATTGCTCAAGTCCTGAAAGAATATGTAATGCATATACGCTAATAAGGAAGCAAGGTAGAAGAGGAAGAATACATGTAATATTTATGGATAGTGAATTGGGATACTAATATCAATGCACAATATTAAAGCAATGCACAATGCACAGTGAACAATGCACAACCTATAGCCCCCCTAATTAGACTGGACACGTTCACTCATTAATAATAAAATAAGATTATGAATTAGGAGGGCTATAATTATGGGAGAAAAATTTATTCGTAAGTTCACTGAAGAAG
>DAOUPR010000023.1 GCA_030626065.1 Clostridium sp.
ACCTTTGCTCGAATGTTAAAGAACCCTAAGATCCCGTAACACTCTTAACTCAACAATGTTAAATCCTCTTGTAATAATTATGATAACCAATTAAAATAAAAATATTCTATATTTTTGGGAAAGACATTTTTTATAGTAAAGCTATGTTTTAAAGAGTTGCTGATATTAATTAATATTTATTAGATTCAAAGGGTTTTAATTCACAGTTGACGGTTCACAGTGCATAGTAATGGATAATTCTATTCATTCTTCAGAGAATTTTAAATAAATTTTGCGGAGCAAAATTATCCTTAAATATTTTAATGTTCTAACTGCACTCTGTACTCTGCAAACTGCACTCTTGTTAAAAAAGAAGGTGTTTTATGATAAATAAAAAAGAGTTTGAAGAAGAAGGTCGAAAATTAAAAGGAACTAAAACAAAAGTTTTGAAAAAGAAAAATAGACTAGAAGATGAAAAGAAAAAATTTGAAGAAAAAGTTTCGAATTTGACTAAAAATACATCTTCTTATAGTGTCGAACTTGAAATTGCTAAAAATATGTTAACAAAAAATTCTACAAATATCGAGAAAGTCAACACTATGTTGAGTAATCCTTACTTTGCAAGAGTTGATTTTGTAGAAGAGGGAAAAAAAGAAGAACAAATATATTTTGGTAAATTTGGACTCTTTGATAAGGAAAATATGGAAGAAGCTATTGTAGATTGGAGAGCTCCTGTTGCAGATTTATACTATAGTGGAACAGAAGGTAAGGCTTCATATGAAGCGCCAGCAGGCAAATATGAAGGAGAACTTAAATTAAAAAGAAAATTTCTTATCGAAGAAGGTTCTTTAAAAAATGCATTTGATGAAGGAATAAATCAAATAATTATTAAAGCGGGCTTAGAAGAAGATGAATTAATAGATGAATTTTTAAAGATAAATTTAGAAAGTACTTCTGGAAGTAAACTAAAAGATGTAGTTGCAACTATTCAAAAGGAGCAAAATAAAATTATTAGGATGGATATGAATAAACCTATAATTATTCAAGGCTCTGCTGGTTCGGGTAAAACTACGGTTGCACTACATAGATTAGCATATTTAGTTTATAGATATAACAAAACAGTAAAAAGTGAGAATATATTAGTGATTGCTCCTAATAAAATCTTTCTAAATTATATAGCGGATGTTCTTCCTAATTTAGGGGCGGATGAAGTGGTTCAAGTAACTTTTAATGACATAGTTAGAAATGAATTTAAACATAATATTGATGTTATTAATAAAGATAAAAAGTTAGATTTTGTTTTATGTACTAAGGATATAAATAATAAAAAACTCTTGATTAATGGAAGTAAATTAAAAGGACTTCCTGTTTTTAAAACCATTTTAGATAGATACCTGAGAATGATACAAATAGAAGATATTCTTATTGAGGATGTTAAAGTTGATGATTATACTATCTATAAAAAAAGTGCAATAGCTAAATTATATGCAAAAGATTTAAGTTATCTTCCTATGAATAAGAGAAAAGAAGAAATTCAAAGATATATGAATGGTAGATTAGAGTCAAAGATGGTATTTATAAAGGAAGAAATTGATTTTGATTATTATGAGAAAATAAATGAATTGAAAAATAATATGGAAGATGATGAAAAAAGAAGAGAAAAAATAATTCAGTTATATGATGATAGAGATAAATATAAAAAGGATTTTAAAAGAAAGGCTACGAAAAAAATAAAAGAATTTGTAGCTAATTGGAAAACAGTAAATATAATAAATTTATATCATAAGCTTTATATTGATGAAGAAATTAGTAAGAGTGTATTTGAGGGAAAAATCCCACCAATACTAAAGGAATATCTAAAAAATAAACATTTAGAGTTAGCTAAAGAGAATAAAATAGAAAGTGAAGATTTAGCGGCTCTTTTATATCTTAAAATTAAAATTGATGGTATCAAAAATAAAAATACTGTAAAGCATATTGTAATTGATGAAGCTCAAGATTATAGTTTATTTGATATGATGGTTATTAAGGAATTATACAAATGTAATTCTATGACGGTTGTAGGTGATATAGGGCAAGGAATTTATAGCTATAAAGGTGAATTAGATTGGCAAGCTCTTAATAAATATGTTTTTGAAAATAAATCAGATTTTATTCAGTTAACTAAAAGCTATAGATCTACTGTTGAAATAATAGAATTTGCAAATAAAGTTTTAACAAAGCAAAAGATAAAATATGCTGCGGCAACTCCTGTTTTAAGACATGGAAACAAACCAAAATTGATACAAATAAATGAAAAGCAAAATATTGATTTAATTATTGATAGATTAATACAAGAAATAGAGCAAGAGAATGAAAAATATGTTGCAATAATTTGTAAAAGCTTTCAAGATACTAAAATACTTTATGATTATTTAAAAGATGCAAGTAAATGTGATTGGACACTTATAGAAGATAATGAAAATGAAATAAACAATAATAAGATAATAATTCCTGCCTATAAGACAAAGGGCTTAGAATTTGATTGTTCTATAGTTTATGATTGTAGTTTTAATAAATATACAGATAACGAACTTGATAAGAAATTATTATATGTTGCATTAACAAGGGCTTTGCATAGTGAGTTTATATTGTATAAAGATAAAATATCAGAACTTTTGGTTTGATTTTGTAAGGAACTATTCTTGGCTTCTTTGAGAAGGTTCTAAGATACATAGTAGCATTAAAGGGAAACTAAGATTCCCTTTAATGTGGATATATCGCCTGTTTGCATATAAAAGCAACTAGTTTAGAAAGGTTATCATTTCGGCATCATATATTTTTGTCATATTAGACCAATCGTATTTATGAGTTAAGTTATTGTAATTTAATTTACGAACTTTATCCACATTTTTTATTGCAAATTCAAGTTTATCCACAAGTTCTGATTCTGTAGAGTAGAATAATTGTGGATTATTTTTTATTTCATATAAATCTGGATATGTTAGTCTTTTAGGAAGTATAGGATACAAACCGCAGTAGATACCTTCCATTATTGAAATACCAAAAAAATCTTGATTAGACGTAATAGGTAATATATCTCCATAGCTTAACCATTGTGCATATTCATCAAAAGTATCAGCTCTTCCGAATTTTACAATTTCCTCTTTTAAGATTATTTTAGCTTTTTCGAATATTTTAGGTTTGTTTTTATAACTTTCGCCTAATATAGCTAGGTTAAACTTTAAATTCTTTTCTTTTAATTTAAATAGAGTATTAAAAAAAACTTCTGGATTTTTGTCGTATTCCCATCTATGATTCCATATTATGAGGGGGATAGACCTATCAAGGCCAAAAGGAGAATTATTTTTCTCTGAATCGATATATTTTTCTGAGTTTAAATTAGATAGTTTAGTAGACTTGATTTGGGCATCAAATCTTTTTAAATCTAAGCCTAAAGGTAGAATAGAACTTTTATATTTCAGTACGTTTATATTTTCAATAGTTTTATAATCTGGAACAGCTTTGAGAAATAGATTAAGAGCATTATAAAAAGAATTCATATGATAACTTGAATTGAAAAAAATATGATCAGAGCATAATGCAGAAGTATAATTAATAAAGCCATAATGCAAATCTCTTTTAAGTTTTACATCTTTATCATTAGGAGACCAAGGATAACTTAATTGGTTTTCGTGAAAATACATTGAGATTTTAGTATTTTTAAGCTTATGTCGAGTAAGGGATATAAAAGTAGTAAGATCAAGCATATCCGAGGCAATAATCAAATCAGCAGTATAATCTAATTCTAAAAATTGTTTAGCCAGTTCAATAGCGCCTCCATGCATTCTCCATTTCCAAAAGGAACCCTTCAGTCCAAGTATTTTGATAGTATGATTACTATATTTTTGATAATCTTCCACCCAAGTTTTATGTGAACCTGTCAAAAAAGGTTCTAAAATTAATATTTTCATTTTTTCTCCTTATATAAATAAAGTTTTATAGTGCAAAGGCTATAGTTGTTGTTATTATTGAAGCTTTGATTTTAAAAAGTAATCTTAGATTATATTATAGTACATTATATAACAACATATCACAAGAGCGTATAGTCAATAGTTTTTAATAGTGTCGGTATAGAGAAAGTATCATAACCATGAACGATAAACTATAAATTATTATATATCCATTTTTGATTAATATTCATATTATGAATAGAGAAGTAAAGGGGTGATAAAATAATGGGATGCAATTGCAATAATTCAAACTTGATGAGGTGGTGTTTTGAATTTTTGTGTAATGATGAAGAGGGTATTTTATGTGATGTTGGTTATTTTTATATAAAAACACCTACTATTAATGTTACAGTAAATGCAAATGACCCTTTTGAATTCGAGGAGGCATTAACTTTTGGAGGAGTATCATTTGATATAGGAAATTCTTCACAAATGAAAATTGCAAATACAGGGATTTATGAGATTACCTATATTGCAAAAACGCAAAGTAATCAAAGAATAGCTATTGCATTAAGTTTAAATGGAGGAGCTGTAATAGATAATACTATATATACTAATATTACAAAAAGTGTTTATGGACAAGCAATTGTAGAAGTTAATCAAACTAATTCTTATATAGAATTAATAGCATTAGATAATTTTCCTATAGATAAAAGAAATGAAGGAGATACAGAGGATATTGTTGTTTCAGTTACAGTAGAAAAAGTATGTGAACTTGAAAATTAATGTATTTAAAAATTAATGTATTTAAAAATATTTATGAACACAATTGGACAAGTTCTAATATTATATAAAGAAAACCAAAGATAAAGAATTAGTTAAATTTATTGATAAAAAAATGGAGGTAATTTAATGGCTTTTCCAGTAAATGAAGCAATATTAACAGATTTTGAAAGTGTTGATGCTATAGCTGAAGCAAAAGCGGGTATACTTCAATGTTTAAGTGAATTATATTATGTTCCATCAGGTGGAACTACAGATCCTGCTGAAGGAACCTTGGTTTATAATATTTCAGAGCTTGATGATTTTGACGCACAAGTTTCTGCTATGAAGAATGTTTTATGCGCTTATGCTTGTGAGGAATTATCTGCAGCAAAATTGATTGAATCTCTTGCATGTAAATTAGCAGTTGATAAAGGAATAGTAGATGAAAAAGATGACTGCTGTAATTGTTGCTGTTGTTCAATAAAAAAATAATATAAATTAAGGGAGGAAAAAATAATGGCATTAGTACCAACACTTAGTGATCCAGAATCTATGGATGTAATAATGGAGGCAGAGGCTGGTGTACTTCAAGGTATGGCGGAGTTTTTATGTAATACTTTTATTCCAAGCCTACAAGACCTCGTTGAAACTCCTGCAGAACCATCAATTATTGAGGTTCAAGATCAAATATCAAAATTGAAAACTATATTGTGTGGATATACTGCTAAAGAATGTGCTATGGCAGACTTAATTGTGGCTGTAGCAAAGAAAACAGCAGTAGATGATGGATTAGATCCTACTGTAGTGTGTAATTGTTTATGTAATAACAAAGAGAATGATTGTTAAAATATAGAATTCCACAAATCTATTTGGGTTATTTCGCCCAAATAGATTTTATAATAGACTCATAGCATATTTATATGCAAGGAGGGATATGGATGAAAAGTAATCAAAACAATAGATGCTATTTACAAACAAATTATTGTAAAAAAAAACATTCTAATGATAAAAAGTACTTAGAAGATATGATAAAATCAGAATCAGAAATTTTAAAATGTATGCAACATTTTTTATGTGATTTTCTTAAGGACTTAGAAAAAATAGAACCACCAGAAAAAAGAGGAAAAATTGCTAAGGAAGTAATATGTGCATATGCTTGTAAAGAAAAATCTATAGCAGAATTAATAAAAGCAATTACAATAAAAGAAAAAATTGATAAACCTAAAAGGCATAAACATACTGTCTGCGATGAATTAGACGTAAAAAAGTATTTGTTAATAATAATTGCTATTTTAGTAATTTATAAATTAAGATTTTGGTGTAATTACAATAATAGATACAGTAATATATACTGTTAGTAGAAAATCGCAGAGATAAAATTGCGATTTTTTTATTGTAGAGGGAATATCCTTTTTTTATATGCAATAAAAAAAGGATATATTATTTCATTTTGAATTATATAAACAAAAGAATATTTTATTCATATTATGTAATGTATATCATTAAATAAGGAGAAAACATGATTTCTATAAGTTTATGTATGATTGTCAGAGATGAAGAAGATGTTTTAGATAGATGTTTGAATTCAGTAAAAGACTTAGTTGATGAAATTATAATTGTAGATACGGGCTCAAAAGATAGCACAAAGAAAATAGCCCGAAAATATACAGATAAGATTTATGATTTTATATGGATAGATAATTTTTCGAAAGCAAGAAATTTTGCTTTCAGTAAAGGAACAAAAGATTATTTAATGTGGTTAGATGCTGACGACATTATATTAGAGGAAGACGCAAAGAAATTCAAAAATATGAAAATAGAAATGGAAGAGTCTCTTGATTACGTAACTATGATTTACAATATTAAATCTGATAAGAATGGTAGTGTGATTTTAAGAAATAGAAGAATCAGATTGATGAAGAGGGAAAATAACTATAAATGGTATGGAGCAGTTCATGAATATATTAAAGTTGAAAGCAAACAAAATTTTATTAATAGCAATGTCTGTATTACTCATGACAAAATAAAATCATCAGGTGATAGGAACTTAAGAATATATGAAGATATTATTGCTGAAAATAAAGAATTATTACCAAGAGATATATATTGTTATGCAAATGAATTATTAACAAGGAAAAAGTATGAAGAGGCTATTAAGTATTATAGAATTTTTTTAGAAAAAGGAAAGGATAAAAGTAATCTAATAGAAGTATGTGGTAGGTTAGCAGATTGTTATTTAATTAAGAAGGACTTAATAGCAGCTAGAGAGTATTGTTATAGGTCGTTTGAATATGATGTTCCTAGGGCAGAGGCTTGTTGTAAATTAGGCTATTACTTTTTTCAAGAAAATAAAATTGATAGGTCAATATATTGGTATAAAGCCGCAGATAATATGACACTTTTAGATAATATGTGGGGATTTGTTAATGAAGCATGTTGGACATACCTTCCACAATTTCAGTTGGCTATGTGCTATTTGAAAAAAGGCGATATAGATTCAGCAAAAGAATATTTAAATAAAGCTAAAGAGACTAAACCTAATGATGAAGGAATATTAGATGCTGAAAAAATTATAGATAATTTTATTAAATATAAAGAAGGCTAAAAGACTAGTATTCTTTATATTTGATAAATAGTATAAAGTATCCTAAAATTACAAACAATAATTTTAACTCAGCTTTATATTATTTTAGGATGCTTATTATCTAGTTTTTCAAGAAATATATATAGTTTAAGGAAGGTGTTCCTTTGAAAAATAAAGAATATATTTCTCCAGTGCAATTTTATTTTATAGTTGCAGGATTCATATTGGGTACGGCTATTATTCTTTCAACAGGTATAGATATAGCAGGAAAAGATATTTGGATATCACATTTAATTGCAATGAGTGCATCAATTATAATTTTATTAATGATGTTTTTTATAGTACAAAAAAATCCTGACAAAGAAATTTCCGAAATATTTGATAAATTGTTTGGGAGAATTATTTCTAAGTTATTACTTATAATATACTTTATTTTTTCTTTATTGCTAGCTGGACTTGTAATAGATAATGTCGGTGAATTTATGTATTTGATGGTTTTACAAAATACACATGAATGGATTTTCATTTTAACTATAACAATAATATGCGGGTATATATTAAGTAAGGGCATTGAGGTAGTTTCAAGATGTGTAGAAATAATTATATTATTTTCATTAAGTAGTTTTATATTTATATTTTTATTGTTAATGATGAATGCGAATGTAGGTGATTTATTACCTATATTTTCAAAAAATGCTTCTGATATATTTAAATCATCTATTATTATTGGGAGTTATCCATATTGCGAAATAGTAATTTTATTTTTTGTCATACCTAATATTAAAACGGAAGATAGACCTAGAGCACTTAAGAGTGGAATATTAGGGATAGTTACAGCTACTTGTATTTTGATGATTTTAGATATTCTTATAATTGTAATTTTGGGGGAAAAAGAGGCTGCTCGTATGTTATTTGCAACATATGAAATTACAAAAATGATACGTGTAGGTGATTTTGTTGAAAGAATTGAGTTGATAATATTAGGGATATGGTTTTTTACAGCATACACAAAGATTTCATTTATTTTTTATGCACTTACTAAAAGTATTCAAGGCATTTTTAGCGTAAAGGATTATAAAAGATTAGCTATGCCTATGGCATTTTTTTTAATTCCAATATCAGATAGTGCTTTTATAAATTATGAAGTAGCAATAAGAGCAATAGTTATTCATTGGCCAGTAATAATTATGATTATTATTCTTATGATAATTTCAACTTTTTTTGCAATAATATTAAAAAGGTAAATATAAAAAATATATAAATTCAAGTAGTATTTTAATTAGTAATTCTATAGATTCTTAAACTGATTTTAAAGTATAGAAGAAGGTGTTTATTTTGAAAAATAAAGAATATATATCACCATTACAATTCTATTTTATAATTGTAGGATTCATACTTGGCACATCAATTATTCTTTCGAGTGGCATAGATATTTTAGGTAGAGATATTTGGATTCCTCATGTAATATCAATATTTATAGCGATATTAATATTATTAATGATGTTTTATATAGTAGATAAATATCCACAAAAAGAAAGTTTTCAAATTTTAGAAGAGATATTTGGTAAGATTATTTCAAAAATATTTTTACTGATTTTTTTATTGTTCTCAATTTTTTTAAGTGGACTTGTGCTGGATAATATTGGAGAATTAATGGTACTTATGGTAATGCAACATACAAATGAATGGACGTATATACTAACTATGTCTATAATAGCATCTTTTATACTGAGTAAAGGAATAGAAGTAAGTTCTAGATGTATTCAGATTGGTATAGGATATTCTATGATTAGTTATTTATTAATAATAATCTTATTAGCTATAAATGTGGATTATAACGAGTTGATACCTATATTTTCAAATGGATTAGATGAAATTTTTAGAACTACTCTTATTGTAAGTTCTTTCCCGTATATAGAAATAATTTTCGTGTTTTTTTTAATACCTAATA
This sequence comes from Clostridium sp., assembly GCA_030626065.1. GTDB lineage: Bacteria > Bacillota > Clostridia > Clostridiales > Clostridiaceae > Clostridium_AF. Next base: position 9,212 of record DAOUPR010000023.1, read on the forward strand.
TTAAAAAAAATGATAGAAAAAAAGCACTAAAATTAGGAATTATAGGAATAATAACTGGAGGATTATTATTAATAGTTATTGATCTTTTAATAATAGGGACTTTTGGTGAAAAAGAAGCTGGTAGAATTTTATATACAACTTATGAAGTTGTTAGAATGGTAAGTTTAGATGATTTCTTTGAAAGGATAGAAATATTTATATTATGGATATGGTTTGTTACGACATATTCCAAATTTACAATTTGCTTGTATGGATCTTTGAAATGTATTCAAGGTATTTTCAAATTAGAAGATTATAAAAAGATAGCTATACCAATAGGTATTTTACTGGTACCTATTGGAACAAATGCTTATAGAAATTATGAAGAGATAGCTACACTTACTATGAAAACGTGGCAAGTATTGATGATATTTATATTTTTGTTATTAGCTATAGTATTTATTTGTTCTATTATAAAAAAACACATTGTAAAAAGTTCTTAATAAATTAAAATAAAAAATTAAGAACTTTTTCACCAATAAAATTAACTATGGCTGCTACTCCTGGTAAAGGGGTAATATTAAATTGAATAATATAGCTTAAAACTAGAGCTGATATAACAAAAGACAAGTTTAATATTAATAACATTAAGTTATTATCATTTCTAAAATTTTTTAGTTCATAAAAAATATAAAAAGCAACTATTGGTAATAAATAACAAAACATAAAACACCTTCTATTCTTTGAGTAATTCTATTGTATCTCCCCTATATTCATTATTAACATTTACAGAGATATTTATGTCTACTTTATCTTCAAAGATTTTATTCCATTCATCTTGGGTCATTTCTAGAATTTCAGGATACTTTTTTGAAAATGAAGACCCAAAATTAAATATGTCTAATTTAATTTCAGTTTTAGCTTTTTGGAATATTTCATTACAATTCTTATAAATAAATTGTTCTAAATTTTCGTTAATGATATCTACAATTCCATCTTTAAAATTAAGATCTCCATCGCCTTCAACAATGTTACTAGTTACAAAAATATTCACATTCATTAAGTATTTACCATCCTCAATAACAGGATTAAATTTTACCTTAAAACTATTGATTTCGTAAGTAAAATTTGTGTTTTCATAGGTTAAGGCTATAACAAAACTATCTATATTGTTTTTTAACATATTAAAAGCTGTTGTTTCTTTTTTATTTAGAGAAGAAAGCATTTTATACTTATAAAAAATTGCAATACCATCTAATATAGATTCTGGTACTAATTTTTTATCGCTTTTAGTAAATCGCCTAGATTTAGTTGATATAAATTTATTTAAGGTACTTACTCCTGAAATGCTATAACTATCTTTTATAAAGGTATTTATGCTAGAATCAACTCCGTAACCATTTGTTGGAGTTTTCTTGTTTATGATATCTAATTCAGTTGAGGTATTTAATTCAATTTTAGCAATATTTTGAAGCATAGATAAACTATCATCTTTTGCAACAATAATATTTACAGTTCTTCTTCTTTGTGAATCTCTTGTAAAAAAATCAATTAAAGGAATTATACCCTCTTCTGCAAATGATTTGCCTATTATAATAGTTTGTATATGAGGCCAATAATTTTCTCTGTCGGTATCAACTGTTAAATTTTTAGCAGCCTCAAAAATAGAGTTACCAACACCAGTTTCAATAATATAGCTACTTTTTATGATTTCTGGCGCTTTAGAAGTTTTAGCTGTTTGAGTTCCTATGATAATTTCTCCACTTTCTGATTTATCTACTGAAATTCCTAAAATAATTGATAAAGTATTGATATCTTTATAACCCTTGCAACTAGTGAAAAGAATACATATTATCAGTAACCATAGTAGAATTAATTTATTTTTCATAAAATGTCACTCTTTCCCTTTATTTTGTCGTATTTTATTTTTATTGGATATATAAACAGGTCTTTTAATATTTTTCCAAATAGGTGCTCTATATAAAATATCATCAAAATCTTCTTTAACAAGAGGAGCAAATGGTATAGTATATGGTATTCCAAAGGATCTAATTGATACTAAATTTGCAAGTTGAAATAATATAGTCAAGAATATACCCCAAATTCCTAGCATACTGCCGGCTATTATGGATATGAATCTATATACAATAATTGATTGGTTCATTTGTACTGAAGAAGTAACAATTGAAGAGGTAGCTGTTATTGCGGTAATGGTTACAACAAGAGGCGACACAAGTCCAGCGGTAACTACGGCTTCTCCAATGATTAATGCTCCTACTATACTAAGTGCAGAGCCAATAACTTTAGGTAATCTAATACCAGCTTCTTTTATAAGTTCAAAGGAAAAAATCATAAGCAAAATTTCTATTGTAAGAGGAAACGGTATTCCTTCTCTTTGTTTTGCAATTGAAATTAATAATTTAGTTTCAAGTAATTCCTGATGGAAAGATGTAATTGCTATATATAATCCAGGTAAATATATTGAAACAAAATAACCTAAGTAACGTAAAAATCTTATAAATGAACTAAAGTAAAAACCATTATAATAGTCATCTACAGATTGAAAAAAATCAACAAAACAATAAGGCATTAGAAGTACAAAAGGACTGTTTTCACACAGTAATACTATTCGTCCTTCTAATAAACAAGAAACGGTTTTATCTGGTTTTTCTGTAATATATATTGTTGGGAAAGAGGTCATAGCATCATCTTGTATCAATTCAGCAATTTGGGAAATATCTATTATAGAATCTATATCAATAAGATTTAATCTTCTAAAGACTTCTTCTAATAATTTTTCATTAACTATATTTTCAACATAGCAAATAGAAATTTTAGTTTGTGAATATCGTCCTAAGGTCATATCTTCAAATTTACACAGGTAATGTTTTAATCGTCGCCTTATTAAAGAAACATTTAAGGAAATATCCTCATTAAAGGTATCTTTACTACCTAGTATAGAGGATTCAACTTCAGGAGATGCTATGGACTTGTATTGTTTATGTGAAAGATTTAAAAGTAAGCCTTCGTTTTTTCCTTCAATTAAAACTAACACTTTGCCTTTGAGAATTTCGTTAATAGCAATATCCAAATTATTTATAGTTAATACTTTAGATACAGGTGTTAAAGCTGGAATTTCTTTTAGGGCATTTTCAGTTGTTATATGGAAGCTATTTTCTTGTAAATTGGAGATAATAAGTTTATTCAATGTGAGTAGGTTTATCATACTTTTAGCATATACTAAATTAAGTTTTACATTATAAAGAGATAGTTCTTTTAATTCTACATCAGAGCATTTATTTAATTTTTCTTGAAGATTAGTTAAATTAAATTGGTTATTTGTAGCATTATATTTGTTAATATCGCTCATAAATTTCTTAAACCATACCTTTCTCTGCAAAATAATAAATATAATACTAGTTTGTGCTAATTTAAAAAAAATAAAAGCTAAATCTTTAAAAGATTTGATTTTTTATCTAACTGTAGTATGTACAAATAGATAATTGAACTGGGGAACCTACAAAAAAATTAAATAATTAAAATATATTAAAATATTTTAACATATACTATAAAGTATAAATTAAGTTTCGTAGTGGATACCCTATAGGTACTATAAAACATAGAACTAAAAAAGGAGATATTTATAAATGAGTAATTTTTTAGTTTTTGTATTATTTATAGTAGGATTTATATTAATAGTAAAGGGTGGCGATTGGTTTGTTGATTCTTCTGTTAGGATTGCAGAGGAAACGGGAATTCCGAAAATCTTAATAGGGGCTACAATTGTTAGTTTAGCGACTACCTTACCTGAATTACTAGTGTCCGTGGTGGCTTCATTAAGAGGGGCTCCGGATATGGCTATTGGTAATGCTATTGGATCTACTATATGTAATATAGGTTTAATACTTGGGATTACAGCTTTATTTTTGCCAGGGAAAATTGAAGGAGCATTTAAATCAAAAGGAATATTAATGATATTGTCTACGACTGTACTTATTTTCTTTGCAAGAGATAGGATAATTACAAAATTTGAAGGGATATTTCTTTTAGCATTACTGGTATATTATATTTATCTAAATTTGAAGGAAGTAAAAGAGTGTACTAGGAGTAAGAAAAGTTGTGTTACCAATTATGAGGAAGCACTAGATATTGTAGATGAAGGTATAGATGAAAATAATGGAATGATAAAAATAATTTTACAATTTATTGGAGGCGCTGCAGGAATAGTAATTGGAGCTAGATTATTAGTTGATAATGGTATAATTATAGCGGAAATGATAAATGTACCTGAGCAGGTAATAAGTTTGACAATTATAGCCTTAGGGACATCATTACCAGAATTAGTGACTGCGATTACTGCAATAAGAAAAAAATGTTATAGTATTTCTGTAGGTAATATAATAGGTGCAAATATATTAAATATAACTATGATTCTTGGATTTTCTTCAATAATAGCTAAACAAGGATTAATAATATCAACAAGGGATATCGACTTATTTGGAAAAGTATTTGAAAATGTAGTTCAAACACTATATATAGATATTCCTATTTCTTTAATTTTAATGTTTATGGTTGTAATACCCGTAATAGTTTCAAAACAATTAAAGAGATATAACGGTATAATGATGTTGCTAACATATTTTGTATATATTGTTTTTTTAGCTGTAAGTTCTATTTAATTAAATTGATTTTAAAATAAAGTTATGGATATCCATTGAGAAACTTTGTTTATGCTTATTGCAATATCTAGATATATTAAATAGTTTTGGATATGTATAAATAGTTGAAATAGAAACCCTATAGTTAAGAAAAGGCGAAAACATATTATATATTGTTTTTCGTCTTTTTTGTGTGGTATAATACTTAACAGAGAATAGTTTTGATGATTTATTAATATATGTGCATATAATATATTATATTATCAATATAGTGGGCTTAAAATTACAATCAATAATAATTAGTTTATAACAATTAAAAGGGATGTGTTCTAAATGGAAATAAAATATTCAAAAGTAGCACAAGGAATTAAGGCTTCAGAAATAAGAGAATTATTGAAATTGACAGCTAGACATGAAGTTATTTCGTTTGCAGGGGGGCTGCCAGCGGGAGAGCTTTTTCCAGTTGAAGAAATGAAAGAAGTATTTTCTAATGTTATGGACAAGCACGGAAGAAACGCACTTCAATATAGTACTACTGAAGGTAATGAGAAATTAAGAGAGTTTATTGCTAAAGATAGAATGAAAAAAATGGGTGTTGAAACTAGTTTGGAAAATGTTATTATAACTAGCGGATCACAGCAAGGACTTTTAATTACAGGACAGTTACTTTTAAATGAAGGAGATACTATTATTGTTGAGAAACCTACATATTTAGGAGCTTTAAATGCATTTAATACTTTAAATCCTAAGTATATTGAAATTGATATGGATGAAGAGGGTATTATTCCAGAAAAATTAGAAGAAGCATTAAAAAATAATCCTGAAGTAAAGTTTGTGTATACTATTCCTGAATTTCAAAATCCAACTGGTAAATCTTTGAGTGTTGAAAGAAGAAAAAAAATAGCCCAGCTTGCAGCTAAATACAAAACTATAGTAGTTGAGGATAATCCTTACGGTGAGCTTAGATTCGAAGGCAAAGTTCTTCCTTCAATAAAAAGTTTTGATGAAGAAGGATACGTTATTTATTTAGGCACTTTTTCTAAAACATTTTGTCCAGGACTTAGAATTGGATGGGTGTGTGGAGAACAAGAAATACTTGATAAATATGTAATGATAAAGCAAAGCGCAGATTTACACACAAATACTTTAGCTCAATTTGAAATTGCAGAATTTGTTGAAGTGAATAGTTTGGATGAGCATATTAATAAAATAATTGAAGTATATAGAAAAAGAAGAGATGCAATGCTTCAAGCAGTAGCTGAATATTTTCCTGAAGGAGTAAAATACGTAAAACCTGAAGGTGGGCTTTTTTTATGGGTAGAAATAGATAAAAATATTGATACTAAAGAAGTATTTGAGGAAGCTATAAAAGAAAATGTTGCGTTTGTTCCTGGGCATTCTTTTTATGCAAAAGATGTAGAAAAGAATATGATGAGATTGAATTATTCTTGTGCCGATGAAGATACTATTGTTGAGGGAATTAAGAGACTTGGAAATGTTCTTAAGAAAATGGGAGCATAAACATTTATTAATTATTATTTGAACTAAACTAATTTACTTAGCAAAAGTTTTAATATCAACAATATTGTAAAAACATAGTCAAAGATTAAAATATACAGTTTATAAATAAAAATGATTTTATAATATGATAAAAGGGGTTTTTTAGTTATTCTAAAAAATCTCTTTTGTTAGTATTAAACAATTAATATAGAAATTATTTGATAAAAAGTGTACTATATAATTGAGTAATTGTACTATGTTTTAAGATATTGTAGATATTTATATTATTCAATAACTGTGCACTGTGAACCATGAACTGTGCACTAGTTAATAATGAAAGGGAGCGTGTTATTATGCAATACAGAAAGTTTGGTAAAACAGGAGTAGATATTTCATTATTAGGATATGGATGTATGAGATTTCCTATAGATGAAAAAAATGACGGGAAAATAGATGAAGAAAAAGCTACTGAGCAAATAAGATATGCAATAGATAATGGAGTAAATTATATTGATACAGCTTATCCTTATCATGGTGGAGAAAGTGAATTAGTTGTTGGTAGAGCGTTAAAAGATGGATATAGGCAAAAAATTCAGCTTGCTACTAAGTTACCATCGTGGCTTATAAAAACTAGAGAAGATATGGATAAGTATTTAAATGAGCAATTGGATAAATTGCAAACTGACCATATAGATTTTTATTTGTTGCATGCACTTAGTAAAGATAAATGGCAAACATATAAAGAAAATGGAGTTTTTGATTTTATAGATAAAGCTAAAGAATCAGGAAAGATAAAGCATATAGGATTTTCCTTTCACGATGATTTAGATGTATTCAAACAAATAATTGATGAATATGATGGATGGGAATTTTGTCAAATACAATTTAATTATATGGATGAATATTTTCAAGCGGGTATAGAGGGATTAAACTATGCTGCTGATAGGGAAATACCTGTAATTGTTATGGAGCCATTAAGAGGAGGATCTTTAGCTAAAAATATACCTGAGGATATAGAGAAGGTTTGGGAAAAAGCTGATAAAAAAAGAACGCCAGCCCAATGGGCTTTTAGATTTGTATTCGATAATCCTAATGTAAAGATTGTTTTGAGCGGAATGAATAGTATTCAGCAAATAGAAGAAAATATTAAAACAGCAGAAGAAGGGCTTCCAAATTCATTAAGTGAAAAAGAAAAAGGATTAATTAATGAAGTTAAAGAAATGTATAAAAGCAAAATTAGAGTTGATTGTACAAAGTGTCAATACTGTATGCCTTGTCCTGTAGGTGTTAATATTCCATATAATTTTGAACTTTTAAATAATGTTACAATGTATGATGATTTAGTGGCTAGCAAAGGAAGATATTTATATTTAATGCAGCCAGAAAATAGAGCAGAAGCTTGTGTAGAGTGTGGTAAATGCGAAACTGTATGTCCACAGAATATAAGTATTAGAGAAATGCTTAAAGAAGTAGTTTCTATTTTAAAATAGAATAAATATGGTATATCTATACTCTATATGAAATATTATAAGGTATAGATATTTTTTTGAAATCGTTATGTTTTAGAATGTTGTTGGTATTTAGATTGTTGTTTAATAAAATAGGTTATTTTAAATAATAATGTTAAATCAGCAATTAAGGATGATTTTGTTAAGCAAAATCTTTAAAAGATAGCCTTTTAAAGAAAGTATAAAACGATTTCAATATGGCATAGATTTTGCTCTTATAGTTTATAAAAAAGGAGATTTTGCTAATGAACAAGATAGAATTAAAGAAAATTAAAATTGATAATGGAGAAACTCTTGGATATAGAGAGTGCGGCAGTGGTGAGAAGATATTGGTACTTATTCATGGAAATATGACTTCATCTAAACACTGGGACTTATTGATGGAAGAATTGATGGATGAATATAAAATTTATGCTGTTGATTTAAGAGGTTTTGGAATTTCTACTTATAATACGGCAGTAGATTCTTTGAAAGATTTTTCAGAAGATGTTAAAATGTTTGTTGATAAACTAGGTATTAAAGGGTTTGCGTTAGCAGGGTGGTCTACAGGTGGAGGAGTAGTTATGCATTTTGCATCAGATTATCCTGATTATGTAGAAAAATTAATATTAGTAGAATCAGTAGGTATAACAGGTTATCCGATTTTCAAGAAAGATGATAAAGGACAACCTATAATTGGCGAATTCTTAAGAACTAAAGAAGAGATAGCTAATGACCCAATACAAGTACTTCCAGTAATAAATGCAATTAAAAATAGAGATAAAGAAACATATAGGTCTATATGGAATGCATTGATTTATACAAAAAACAAACCTTTAGAAGAAAAATATGAAGAGTACTTAGAGGATATGTTAACCCAAAGAAATTTAGTGGATGTAGATTATGCTTTAACTAGATTTAATATTTCTAATATGCATAATGGTGTAGTAGAAGGTACAGGAGATATTGATAAAATAAAAGCTCCTACAATTATTTTTCAAGGGGATAGAGATTTAGTGGTACCTATGCAAATGGGACAAGGAATAGCACAAGCTATGGGTGATAGAAGTAAGCTAGTGATTCTTAGTGATTCAGGACATTCACCATTTATAGATTGCATAGATAAGATAGTCAGTGAAATTAAAGGATTTTTATAAAAAATAAAATAGAATATACCATAACAGAAAGTACATCTATATATGTACTTTTTATTATTTGGGAAACTTGGCATAATAATTGCTAGTTATTATAAGTACAAGGTTAAAAATGTTCAATATACCTCGCAGTTTATATGAAAAGAAAGAGTATATGCATTGTTTGTGTTAACGTATACACAAATTCTTTTCAGAATGAACATTCTTAACCAAATATTTATTATTAAATCTTTGTTTCAAAAAATAACATTGTACCAAAAAGTAACAATAGGAGGAGATGTATGAGTCAAGTTATAATTAGTGGTTTAATAACAGGAAGTCTTTATGCTTTAGCTGCACTTGGACTAGTATTGATATTTAAAACGTCAGGAATAGTTAATTTTTCTCAAGGCGAAATGGCTATGTTTAATACATTTATATCCTTTACCATATTGCAAGCT
>DAOUPR010000087.1 GCA_030626065.1 Clostridium sp.
AATAATGTTTGTGTCACCATGAGAATACGGTTGCCCTCCACCAGCTACACATCCACCAGGACATGCCATGATTTCAATCATATGATAATTAGCTTCACCAGAACGGATTTTTTCTAACAGTTTTCTTGCATTTCCAAGACCATTAGCTATTGCAACATTTACAGTGGTATCTCCTATTTCAATAGAGGACTCTTTAATTCCATCCATACCTCTTATAGATCTGAATTCTAAACCATGTACATGCTCTTTAGTTACCCATTCATATGCTGTTCTTAAAGCTGCTTCTGCAACACCACCAGTAACACCAAAAATTGTAGCTGCACCAGTAGATTCTCCTAGTGGAGCATCAAAGTCTTCATCTTGTAATGATGTAAAATGAATACCAGCTTCTTTAATCATTGTAGCTAATTCTCTAGTTGAGATTACTATATCAACATCTCTAACTCCATCTCTTGACATTTCAGGTCTCGCAGCTTCATATTTTTTAGCAAGGCAAGGCATTACTGAAACTACAATAAGATTTTCAGGATCAACATTCATTTTGGCTGCATAATAACTTTTAGCTACTGCACCGAACATTTGTTGAGGTGATTTACAGGTAGATGGTATATCTAATAAATCAGGGAAGTCATGCTCAAAGAATTTAACCCAACCAGGACAACAACTTGTTAAGATTGGTAACTTACCACCATGTTGTAATCGGTGTAAGAATTCTGAAGCTTCTTCCATAATAGTTAAGTCAGCTGCAAAATCTGTATCAAATACACTATCGAAGCCTAATTTTCTTAAAGATGCAACCATCTTACCTGTAACTAAAGTTCCTGGCTCTAGACCAAATTCTTCACCTAACGCAGCTCTTATAGCTGGAGCTGTTTGAACGATAACTATTTTTCCAGGATCATTAATTGCATTCCAAACTTTTCTTACATAACTAACTTCAGTTAATGCTCCTGTAGGACATACAGCAACACATTGACCACAGAAAGTACAGTTTGTTTCCATCATTGGAGCGTGGAAAGCAGGTGCTATTGTTGTATCAAAACCTCTGTTTATAGCAGATAGAACACCAACGGTTTGAACTTCATTACAAGCAGTTTCGCATCTTCTACAAAGTATACACTTATCGAAATCTCTAATTATAGAGAAAGAAGTATTATCTTTTGGCGTGTTTCTTTTTTTACCTTTGTATTTTATTTCTCTTATACCAAGGTCAGCAGCTATTTTTTGAAGCTCACAATTTAAATTTTTATCACATATTAAACAGTCTTGTGGATGGTCTGAAAGAAGCAATTCTACGATAGTTCTTCTAGCTTTTATTGCTCTTATAGAATTTGTTTTTACAACCATTCCGTTTGCTACTGGAGTACAGCAAGATGGAGCAAGATTTCTTCTTCCTTCTACTTCAACAACACATACCCTACAAGAACCTGGATGGTTTGTAGTTTTTCCATCGGCTACTTTAAAATGACATAAAGTAGGAATATTAATGTTAAGTTTCTCTGCAGCTTCTAAAATAGTAGTGCCTTCTCCAAATTGAATATTTATGTTAAGTTTCTCGGCAGCTTCTAAATTATTATTGGATTCTCCAACTTGAATTTTTCTATCATTTATAGTTAAAGTTACTAAACTCAATTTTTTACACCTCTCTTTTGATTACTTTTTAATGATTGCATCAACTGGACAAGCAGTTTGGCAAGCACCACATTTAATACATTTATCTTGGTCAATGATATGTTTTTGTTTTACACTACCAGAAATACAGCTAACAGGACATTGTCTAGCACATTTAGTACAACCAATACATTTATCTGTAATTTCATATCTAAGTAATGCGGTACAAACTCCTGCTGGACATTTTTTATCGTTAACATGAGCTTCATATTCATTCATAAAGAAATGTAGTGTGCTAAGTATAGGATTTGGAGCAGTTTGGCCAAGACCACATAAAGATGTATCTTTAATGGTATTGCCTAGCTCTTTTAAGTCTATAAGGTCTTGTGGAGTACCTTTACCTTGAGTTATTTTCTCGAGAATTTCATATAATCTTCTATTACCGATTCTACAAGGAGTACATTTACCACAAGATTCTTCTACAGTAAATTCTAGATAGAATTTAGCTATATCAACCATACAGTTGTCTTCATCCATAACAATCATACCACCAGAACCCATCATAGATCCGATAGCTGTTAATGATTCGTAATCAATTGGAGTATCTAACAGTGATGAAGGGATACATCCTCCAGATGGACCACCAGTTTGAACGGCTTTATATTTGCGGCCATCTTTAATTCCACCACCAATTTCATAGATAATTTCTCTTAAAGAAATACCCATAGGAACTTCAACAAGACCTACATTGTTAATTTTTCCAGCTAAAGCGAAAACTTTAGTTCCTCTACACTTTTCAGTTCCTATTGAAGTAAACCATTCAAGTCCGCTGTTGATTATAGCAGGGATATTTGCAAGTGTTTCAACATTATTAACACATGTTGGTTTATTCCATAAACCTGATTGAGCAGGGAATGGTGGTTTGTAAGTTGGTTCACCACGTTCACCCTCAATTGAGTGAATTAGGGCAGTTTCTTCACCGCAAACAAAAGCACCAGCACCATATTTTATATTTATTTCAAAGTTAAAACCAGAACCTAATATATTTTCACCAAGCATTCCATATTCATGTGCTTGAGCAATTGCTGTTCTCAATCTTTGTATTGCCAAAGGATATTCAGCTCTTATGTAAATATAGCCTTTAGTTGCACCAATAGCATAACCAGCGATAGTCATAGCTTCTAGTACGCTGTGAGGGTCACCTTCAAGTATAGATCTATCCATAAATGCACCTGGATCACCTTCGTCAGCATTACAAATTATATATTTTTGGGGTGCATCATAAAGTTTAGCAAATCCCCATTTTCTACCAGTAGGGAAGCCACCGCCACCTCTACCTCTTAAACCTGAATCTGTAATAAATTTAATTATTTCATCAGGAGTCATTTCATTTAATACTTTCCCTAAGGCAAGATAGCCTTTTGCAGCAAAATATTCATCTATTTTTTCAGGATTGATTAAACCACAGTTTCTTAATGCAATTCTAATTTGTTTTTTATAGAAAGACATTTCATCTTGTCTTTTAACTTTTTGTTTAATAGTTGGTTCTTCATAAAGAAGTCTTTCGACAACTTTACCATTTAATAATTGTTCTCTAACAATTTCTTCAGCATCGTCAGGTGTTACATGAACGTAGAATACGTTATCAGGTAATACCTTGACAATAGGTCCTTTTTCACAGAAACCAAAGCATCCAGTAATTTCAACTTTTACGTCGTCAGATAATCCTAATTTTTCTACTTCGGCTTGTAAGTTTTCTAGGATTTGGTCACTCATTGCAGATTTACAACCAGTACCTCCACAAACAAGGACTTCCCTTTTACATCTTTTATTTTCAAAGGATACTTCATCAGCGTGAGAAGCTTCTCTTAGGCTTAAAAGCTCTTTGGAATTTTTATGTAAAGATAATAGTTCTTCATAAGACTTAATTTTATTCAATGTACTTACCTCCTATTCAGTATATTCTTTTAGTAGATCTTTTACTTGTGCTTTTGTAACATGACCGAAAACCCTGTCATTAACTGTTACAACAGGAGCTAGACCGCAAGCACCTACACATCTTAAAACTTCAATAGTGAATTTACCGTCAGGAGTTGTTTGACCTGCTTTGATATTCAATTCTCTTTCAAATTCAGCAAGGACATCGCCGGAACCTTTAACAAAGCAGGCAGTTCCCATGCACACGTTTACAACGTATTTACCTCTTGGTTCAGTTGTGAAGTAGGAATAAAAAGTTACTACACCATAAACTTTTGCTACAGGGATATTTAACTTGTTTGCAACGAATTTTTGAACTTCGTTTGGAAGATAACCAAATATACTTTGAGCTTTATGTAAAACTTCGATTAAAGCTCCTTGTTTGTCTGGTATCTCATTGATAAACTCTTCTAACTCTTTAAATTTTTCTTGAACTAACTCATTAGAACACACAAATATACCTCCTTTAATGGTAATCTTAGTTTAAATATTGAAACATACACACAAAATATAAATTTAAAAACAAGATTAGAATAAATAATCTTAAAAAATGTGATTTGTGACAAAAAAATGTAATAGTAAAAATAGTATTCTGCCAGAAATTTAATTAATAATTATTTATAGGCCAAGCTTTGTTATAAATTTATCACACAAGACTATTATACAATATAAACTATAAAAGTTTAATACTGAAAAGTAAATTTTTTTTATTTTTTTATTTTATCGGTAAAATATTTTTCATATTAATAGTAATTATACTTTCTATATTAATAATAATTATACATTCTATAGTAATAAAGGAAAAATACTTTATTAAGAAATAATACTTTTATAGGTCTACAATTCTTTAAAATATAATTTGAAATAAAACAATAATAAAAACTAGATTTATTTTCCACTATTTTTAGAGTATAATTAATTATATATATCAAAAAACTATAATATAGTAAATTGGCTGAAATGTAGGAGGTTTCATATGGAATATAAGTTAAATAGTACATACAATGGTTTTAAATTAATAGAACAAAAGGATGTAAAAGAGGTAAATTCTAAGTATAGATTGTTTATTCATGAAAAAACAGGAGCAAAGCTTTTAAATTTTGAAAATGATGATGACAATAAAGTTTTTGCTATAGGTTTTAGAACACCACCTCATGATAATACTGGGGTTGCACATATACTTGAACATTCAGTTTTATGTGGTTCTAGAAAATTTCCAGGTAAAGATCCATTTGTAGAACTTGCGAAAGGTTCTCTAAATACTTTTTTGAATGCTATGACATATTCGGATAAAACTCTTTATCCTGTAGCAAGTAGAAATGAGAAGGACTTTTTTAATTTGATGGATGTATATATGGATGCAGTATTATATCCAAATATATATAAGTATCCTCAAATACTTATGCAAGAAGGTTGGCATTATGAAATAGAAGATGAAAAGGACCCATTGACGTATAAAGGCGTAGTATATAATGAAATGCTAGGGGTATTTTCTTCACCAGAAGATGTATTGTTTAGAAAAATTCAAGGTTCGCTATTTCCAGATACTACATATGGCTATGAATCAGGAGGAGATCCGGATTATATTACGGACTTAACTTATGAAGAATTTTTAGCTTTTCATAAAAAATACTATCATCCTTCAAACAGCTATATTTATTTATATGGTGATGGTGATTTGGATAAAAGGCTTAAATTTTTAAATGATGAATATTTATCAAAATTTGATATGGTTAATATCGAGTCAAAGATAGAAACTCAAAAAGAATTTACTGAAATAAAAGAAATAGTTGAAGAATATCCTGTATCACCTAAGGATGACGGTGCAGAAAAAACTTTCTTAAGCTTAAATTATGTTTTAGGAGATAATTCTGATGATGAGGTGTATTTAGCTTTTAATATTTTAGAATATTTATTACTAGAAACCCCAGCAGCTCCTCTTAAAAAAGCTTTAATAGATGCGAAGCTTGGAAAAGATGTTTTTGGATATTTTGATAGCGGAATAAAACAACCTGTGTTTAGTATAATAATTAAAAATGCAAAAGAGGAAGATAAAGAAAGATTTAAAAAAGTCGTTTATGATGAACTTAAAAAAATTAAAGAAAATGGATTGGATAAAAAACTCATAGAAGCAGGGATAAATGCAAAAGAATTTGTACTTAGAGAAGGAGATACGAGATCGTATCCTAAAGGATTACTTTATTTTTCAAAAGCAATGGATAGTATGTTGTATGACAATCATCCATTAATTCATATAGAATATGAAAAGACTTTAGAAAAAATTAAAAAGGCCCTTACAACGAATTATTTCGAAGATATGATAGATAAATATTTACTTAATAATAAATTTGCTTCAATGGTTATATTGAATCCTAAAAAAGGATTGGCGGAAGAAAAGAAAGAAATATTAAATAAAAAATTGGAGGATTACAAAAAAACTTTAAGTGAAGAAGAGATAAAAGAACTTGTGGCTAACACAAAAGAATTAAAAGAAAGACAACAACAAGAAGATAGCGAAGAAGATAAAAGTAAAACACCATTTTTATTAAAAGAAGATATTGATGCTAATGCAGAAAAACTTATTCTTCAAAAGAAAGATTTTAATAATATTCCGATTTTGTTTAGAGAAGAATTTACAAATAAAATTGCATATATAAGATTTATATTTGATTTAAATGTAATAAATCAAGATTTGATTCCTTATATAGGGCTATTATCAAGTTTGCTCGGAAAAATTGATACTGAAAAATATAATTATATGGAATTATCAAACGAAATTAATATTTCAACAGGAGGGATAGGATATTATCCAAGTACTTTTGTAAAAAAAGGAGATTGTGACACTTATAATCCTAAATTTTTAGTTAAATCAAAGGTCCTAGTAAATAAAGTTTCTAATCTTTTAGAGCTATTAAATCAAATACTAAATAATTCAAAGTTTGATGATAAAAAACGAATAAAAGAAATAATTCAAGAAGCTAAATCTAGAATGGAAATGACACTTTATGATTCAGGGCATATGGTTGCTGCTAACAGAGTTTTTTCTTATTATTCAGAAGGAAGCAAATATGATGAAATTCTTTCAGGACTTTCTTTTTATAACTTTGTTGTGGAAATTGATAATAATTTTGAAGAGAAATGGGAAGAAATTAGGAGTAATATAGAATTAATTTATAAACAAATATTTAATAAGAATAATATGACCATTACATTTTCATGTGAAAAAGATGATTATGAAGAAGTAGAGAATCAATTACCAATATTGATAGATAATTTGAATAATGATAAGTTAGAGCATAATAAATATAAGTTTGAACTTAAGGCTGATAATGAAGGCTTACTTACACAAGCAAATGTCCAATATGTGGCAAAGGGATATAATTTTATTAAGCTTGGATATGAATACTCAGGAAGATTATCTGTTCTTAAATCTATTGTAACTCTAGATTATTTGTGGAATAAGGTGCGTGTACTTGGAGGTGCTTACGGAGCATTTGTAAGTTTCTCTAAAACTGGTAATGCTGTATTTGTATCTTACAGAGATCCTAATTTAAAAGAAACTTTAGATAATTATGATGAACTAGTGGATTATTTAAATAATTTTAAAGCTGATGAGAAAGAAATAACAAAATATATAATAGGAACAATAAGTGGTTTGGATTCTCCATTAACTCCATCAATGAAATTAGATAGAGAAGTATCATATTATATGGCTGATATTACAAGTGAAGATTTACAAAGAGAAAGAGATGAAATTTTATCTACAAAAGATGAAGATATAAGAGGATTTTCTGATATGATTAAAGATGTAGTTGCTGAAAATAATATATGTGTACTTGGAAATGAAGAAAAAATCAGAGAAAACGAAAAATTGTTTAATAATTTGATAGATGTGTTTAATTAAGAACAAAGAAATGATAATGCACAATGAACAATGCGAAATAAAAAAAATGCACAATGCACAATGCACAATGCACAATGCACAATTAAGGAAGAGGTTTTTTAGCGGAGCTAAAAAATCTCTTTCATTTTATTAAAATCAAAATTAAAATCAAAATCAAAATCAATACCAATACCAATACCAATACCAATATAATACAAAACCAGTACAATACAAAGCAAATACAATAGCAAACCAATAAGAACTTAAGTTAAAAAGAATATGTTTGATATTATAAGGGTTATGGATTTTGTGAAAGTCTGAATAGGATTTTACAATGAAGAGTAGGGATGTATATTAAGGGGCAATAGATAAATTTTTGTGCAAACAAATAAATCTATTGTCCCGAATTTTTATTTAAGATTTTATTTTGAATAATGTTGATATTTAAACTATTGTTTAAATAATTTGGTTTGATTCTAATGATAATGTACTTGTTTTAAAGTATAGAGTGTAGTGGTAGATGATTTCAGCATTCTTGGTAAGGTTTTAAATTAATTAAAGATTCTCCGAAGAATGAGAAAAATCATCCATAATTGTGCATTGTGCATTGAATTACTCAAATATGTACTCACACATTTTATAAAGATTATAACGAATAGGGACATTACTCATATCTACATAATCCATTTCAAAAGCTCCTTCCCATGGGAAAACAGAAATATATTTAGAATTATATACATTTATAACGTATTTTTCTTTTGGGTCCTTGAAAGTAAAGTAAATTTTATATTTTGGATTTTCAGGAAGGTCTACTGGCTTTAAAGAAAAGTCAGTTTTAGATAGATAATCAAAAAATAACTTAACTTCTTCTAGGTCAGTTTCTTCTGCTTTTACTGTCTTGTAAAAATTTATATCAAAAAAATTTATTTCAGTGTTTGTACTTATTTTTAAATTCTTTGCAATAGTGTTTGTATAAAAATAATTATTCGGTTTTTTCTTATTAAGTTCATAATATGATAATAAGAATATACTTATTATTAACAATGAAATTATAAAAATTAAGCTGCCTTTTTTCAAAAAAACGTACCTCCTTCTATTTCTTATTAGAAAATAAGTGTAAAAGATAAAAATTAATACAATTTTAATTACAAATAAAGTATATGCGGCATATATTAAAGATAGAAGAAAGTTTTATGTAGATAAATAATACAGGAGGGCAAATATATATGAAAATATTTATAGATCCAGGTCATGGTGGATATGATCCAGGAGCTGTTGGAAATGGACTTGAAGAAAAAGATATTGTACTATCAATAGCATTAATTGAAGAACAATTATTTTTGGCAAGAGGACAACAAGTTAAGATGTCAAGAGATAGAAATGTAGCCGTATCACTTAGTCAAAGAGTAAATGAAGCAAATAGTTGGGGAGCTGATGTATTCATTGCAAATCATATAAATGCAGGAGGGGGAATAGGAGAAGAAGTATGGTGCAGTATTTATGGTGGAATGGGAAGAATTTATGCCACAAAAGTGGAAAAGAATTTGAGTGAAATATTTAAGTCTAGAGGGGTAAAAACAAAACAGGGAAGTAATGGAGATTATTTCTATGTAATTAGAGAAACTACAATGCCTGCTATTTTAGTGGAGTCTGGGTTTATAGATAATGCAGAGGATGCTAAAAAATTAAAAGACCCAGATATAATTCAAAAATGTGCCGAAGCTGTGGTAAATGGGATATTAGATGAAATAGATGAGGGGGATGTAACTTTAGTTCCATTCACTAGGTACTTGAGGTATACTCAGCCTAATATGGTAGGAAATGACATAAAACAAGTTCAAGCTAAGTTAACTCTTATTGGGATTAATCCAGGACCAATCGATACTTATTACGGACCTAAAACTAAAGATGGTGTACTAGCATATCAAAAGGCTAATGGATTACTTGTAGATGGTGTTGTTGGACCGGAAACTTGGAATAGTTTATTTAACTAGGTTGAAATTGGTATAAATGATTGAGGTTTATATAAATATTTTATAAGATATAGTAAGTGGGTAAATACTCGCTTGCTATATTTTTGAAATTAAAATACTACTAAGGGTTTAAGGAGAAAAGAGTATTAATCCAAATTAGAATTAATACAGATTTTAAATAGGCTATATTGTAAATGTTTTCTAGTTGATATTTCTACAAAATTCATTTCGTTAGAAAAAAAGTAGTAGTTAAATCCTGTTTTCTTAATTCGGGATTAAAGGCAATAAATGGAGTAATTATAGTAGCATAAGCTTTTAGTGAGTGGGAATACTATTATAATAGCAATGCACAATGGACAATGCACAATTTAAGATGATTTTGCTTTTGCAAAATCTTTGAATTAATCAAAGATTCTCGACGATAGGAGAGAATCATCATTAATTGCTAATTGTAAATTGTAAATTGCATATTATTATTCAAAAAAGAAGAAGAGGTGTCTTATGAGTAAAAAAAGTAAGAGTAATATAATGAGTGGAAAAACAAAAGCTGAACTTGGAAAAGTAAATCTTGAAGACCAGCAAAACAGTTCTCTACCTGATAAGAAAAAAAACTCAGGCCATGGGAATCCTATTAATTTGAAGAAATGATGTATTATTATTTGCAAGTGTTTTGTTTCAGAAATTCATATTGATTAAAGCTAGCTATTTGTAATTTGAAAAGATTTGGAGTATAATTTTAATTATTAGAGAAAAATTGGGGACTCGATGAATCAAATTACAAAAATAAGGGGGCTAGCCAGGTAGGATGGTTAATATTATTAATAGAAAGGTATTTTTATTAAAGAATACCGAATTAGTTGAAGAAGATGAAAAAATAAATATTGAAGAATTAAACGATAAGTTTTTCCGCGGAGAAACTGATAAATTGCAAGAAGAGGATTTTCAATTGTCAGTAGCTAAAAAAAATACTATGGCTTATAACATTTTAAAAAATCATAATTTATCAGATAATATGGATGAGTTAAATATTAGATTTGATAAAATAGCTTCT
>DAOUPR010000093.1 GCA_030626065.1 Clostridium sp.
CAAAGTCAAAAGCAAAGTCAAAAGCAAAGTCAAAAGCAAAGTCAAAAGCAAAGTCAAAAGCAAAGTCAAAAGCAAAGTCAAAAGCAAAGTCAAAAGCAAATTAAAATACAAATGCAAGAACAAATGCAAGAACAAATGCAAGAACAAATGCAAGAACAAATTGAAAGGAAGAATAAAGTAATAAGCTGGCATTAAAATAAAGTGCATAAGTATAAGCAGAATTAAGACTAAAATTAGGACTAGAATAAAGACTAATTAAATAAAAGGAGCAATTATAATGGGATATAAAATACTTGCAATTAATCCGGGTTCTACATCTACAAAGTTGGCTTTATATGAGGATGAAAAGGAATTATTTTGTCAGACTTTAGATCATTCAGCAGAAGAAATAGCAAAATATGATAGGATTCAAGATCAATTTGAAATGAGAAAAGAAGCTGTGCTTAAATTGCTAGAAGAAAAAGGTTTTAAAGTGGAAGAACTAGCTACAGTAGTAGGTAGAGGTGGAATTTTACCGCCAGTTAAATCGGGAGCATACATAGTAAATGATGTTATGGTTGATACACTTAAAAATAATCCAGTGGTTGAGCACGCATCAAATTTAGGTGCATTAATTGCTTATGAAATAGCAAAACCATTAGGAATAGAGGCATATATTTATGATTCAGTTGCAGTTGATGAAATGACTGATATAGCAAGAATATCAGGATTGCCAGAAATACCAAGAATTAGTTTGAGTCATGCACTAAATTCAAGAGCTATGGCTATGAAAGTAGCTAAGAAGTATAACAAAGAGTATAATGAAATGAATTTTGTGGTTGCACATTTAGGTGGAGGCATCTCAATTAGTGCCCATAAGCAAGGGCGAATGGTAGACCTTCTTTCAGATGATGAAGGACCATTTTCACCAGAAAGAGCTGGAAGAGTACCTTGTAGCAAATTAGTTGATTTGTGCTATTCAGGTAAATATGATAAAAGAACCGTAAAGAAAAAATTACGTGGAAATGGTGGAATTAAAGCATATCTAAATACCGTTGATACTAGAGAAGTGCAAAAAATGATACAAGAAGGAAATAAAGAAGCTGCTTTAGTATATGAAGCAATGGCTTACCAAGTGGCTAAAGGAATAGGCGATCTTTCTACTGTACTTAAGGGGAAAGTTGATGCCATTGTACTTACAGGTGGGATAGCTTACTCTGATACCGTAACAGCTTGGATAAAGGAAAGAGTTGAATTTATAGCACCAGTTGAGATAATGGCTGGTGAGAATGAAATGGAATCTTTGGTTTTGGGAGCTTTAAGAGTTGTTTTAGGTAAAGAAGAAGCGAGGACTTTTTCTTAAAACAAGAGTGCAATTTGCAGAGCTTTCTTTTAAGAAAGAGTGCAATTTTCAGAGTGCAGAGTGAAGTTAAAAGATTAAAAAATTAAAAGATTAAGGGAATAAAAGATAAAAAGATTTAAGAATTAGAAGATTTAAGAGTTAAAAGATTAAAGGATTCAATAATTGTTTGAGTGGAAAAATAATTTTAATAAGTTGAAAAATTAGAATAAAAAAAGTGTCTTATAAATTTAGTTTATAAGACACTTTGTATATACAATGTAATTATGTAACCATTAATAGTAGGTCTATAAAAATAGTATAGGCAAAAAAACAATAAATATACGAAGGATTGGTAGTTAATAAACGACTAAAAATAATAAATAAATATATAATTATAGAAAGACATGGAGTATTATCAAATGTGTACTATTGCACTTTTTAACTGAAAGAGAGATAATATTATATGAATAGTGTCCACGTAAAGGTGGGGTAGGAGGATACATATGGCTATAAGAATAGTAACATTAATGGAAGATAGAGAACCTAAGAATTCAGAATTGAAATACGAACATGGATTATCTTTTTATATAGAAAAAGATGGAGAGATTATATTATTTGATACAGGAAAAAGTCGAGCATTTATAGATAATGCAAATAAGTTAGGAGTAGATTTAAATAAAGTAAAGCATGTAATATTAAGCCATGGGCATTATGATCATACAGGAGGATTTAGAAACTATATAGAGGAATTCGGAAAAGATTTTATTCTCCACGTAAAGCCAGATTTATTTGTTCCGAAATATAATATAAAAGAGATACCATATAGAATTAATGGGAATAACTTTGATATTGAATATATTAATGAAGAAGAAATAAACATTGATTATGTAGTAGATGATACAAAAGAGATTTTAGATGGAATATATTTGGTATCCTCATTTGAAAGGAATAATGACTTCGAGAAAGTAGATTTTTCTTTTGGAAGGAGATATGGTGAAGATTATGTTATTGACAGTTTTTCTGATGAGGTTTGTATAGTAATAAAATCTAGTAAGGGGTTAATTGTTATACTAGGTTGCTCACATCCAGGAGTAATGAATATTATGGATAGAATTAAAGAAGAATTTGATGAACCTATTTGCTATGTAATAGGTGGAACTCATTTAAAAAAAGCAGAGGATGATAGAATAGATGCTACTTTTAACTATTTTGTAGATAGTAAAATACAGAATATCGGTATTTGTCATTGTACTGGGGAAAAAGCTGTTAATAAATTTAGTGAGCTTGGGGATAACTTTTTTTATAATGGAGTAGGTAAAGAAATCATTATTGATAAATAAAACTAGTATATCTAAGTGCCTGTTACCAAAGACGTATTTGGTGACAGGTACGAGAAGTTAGAAAATTCTAAATTATTGTAAGTTTATTGTATAAATTTACAGTAATTTAGCATTAGTTGTGATATAATTAGCATTAGTGGGGAAATTTGAAAATTAAGAACCGGATATAAGTTATCAAAAGGGCTGAAGAGTTTTTAGGGAGAATTCTTTAGTATTAATTTTCAGGAGGTTTTTATGAAAAAAAAATATAGAAAGAAGCCTTGTTTATGGTGTATTGTTTCACAAGCTGTTATACTTCTTTATACTATTTTTATGATACCTTTTATTATTAATGGATTTTCCTTTAGCTTTTTAGGGGAAGTTTGTTTTTGGGTAGCTATTTTACCGATATTTATTATTGTGCCTTTAACTATTTTTTGTTTTAATGAAGATAACAAGCTAGATGAGGCAGAAAAAATAAATAAAACTGATAAAAAAGATATTGACCATAAAAATTATACAACAGAAGAATTATAGAATACAAAAATAAAGGCAATACTCAGAATGTACTATGTTTTTTAGTATATAAAAATTTAAAAATTGATGAATGATGATTCTCGACTGGCGCCCGGAATATTTAATTTTATAAAGACAAAGATAAAGACAAAGATAAAGACAAAGATAAACATAAAGACAAACATAAACATAAAAATTAGGTCAGCCCTTAATGAAAGGGCTGACCTTTTGTTGTGTCATGATTCTTAAGTATATCACTTAGCTAATGGTGATAACTGGTAGTAGGTTTTCTAGTTGTTCGTTTTTCTCTTTTAAGTTTTTTTCT
Organism: Clostridium sp.; assembly: GCA_030626065.1. GTDB lineage: Bacteria > Bacillota > Clostridia > Clostridiales > Clostridiaceae > Clostridium_AF. The sequence continues at coordinate 3,482 of DAOUPR010000093.1, forward strand.
TTCCTGTCTTTTTCGTCTGTTTCTTCTAGCACTAAGGGTATTTTTCTTTTTACGTTTTTTACTTCGTTTTCTATTGAGGAAAGAAAATATATTTTTACTAGCATTAGCTTGAATTTCATTATAAAAGTTTAAACTGTCGGCTATAAATGCAAAAACTCCCTTTTCTTTTTTTATATATAAAGGTTGTAAGGCAAAAGTGTTATAGCTTATTCTCTTTGTGAATCTTAAGAGAATAATACCGCCTATACAAAAGGTAATAAAAGTTCCAATTACAAAACCATAGCCATAATACTGTATTCCTTTATTTCTAAAGAATAATGTAAATATAGTATTGAACATAAAGAATAAAAATGAAACTAAGAGAGCTCTTTTTCTTACTTCGAAATAGAGAAGTACTAAAATTATTAAAAGAATAAAAATATTAAAAAGAGTTCCTACAGAGGTTACTCTGAAAATATTTCTTAGTATGATATTAAAATTCAGAAATTTAAATATAGGCTTAGCTAATAATATTATCGTTATGGATATTAAAGCTTGAACCTCAAAGGTATATATAAGGTGATTGTACAATACCCCTACCATTTCTTTTTCTGCTATTTTTATTTCTTTAAAAGTTCCTCTCTTATTAGCTAGTCCAAAGTAATTCTTATAGTAATTATAAAAGTCTGTTTCAATTATAATCAAGAATAAAACCATAGTTGGTATAATTGTAAGATAGGCTAAAAATACTGCATTATCATACAAAGGTGAGAAATGATAAGTACCTAAAACAATCATTCCTACTTCACTAAACCACATAAGAATATTATCAGCCCATAATCCTAGAGTGTAGAATAAACCGATAAAAAATAAACTACTATATTTACTTAAATATCTTAAAAAATCATATTTTAAATTATTTCCAAAGTAAAAAGTCGATAAAAAATTATAAATAAGCATAGTAAATGTAAAACTAATACCAACTAAATATGAAAACAATAAATTTGAAGCAGGAGTAAATTCAGTGAAATTAATAGGATTATAGAGCAAATAAAAAGCTAGTATAAAGGTTATCGTGCCACCTAGAATATACGCTTTAGCTATTAATTCATAATTTTTAACAGCACTTAGATAAACCATAAGAATCCAAATCATTGATATAATCAAAAATACATACACTGACATTATTTTATAGTATAGTGGCAGTGGCTTATTCCAGTAAAAAAATATCGACACCAAAAATGACGTGGAGAATACTATTTTATTTAAACCAATATATGATGGACGGATATATTCATAAGCTTTAATATAAAGTTTATCGGATATATATCTAGTTATCAGAAATTGCCAGGGTGCAGTTAAAATTTGAGAAAAAACAAAGCTGTATACAATGGTTCCAGAAAATAAATCCTTATTAGTTGCGCCTACATTATTAAATTCCATAATAAATAGTAGAAGATTTACAGTGATTACACTAGAAATCCAAGGACCTGCTGATACCAAAGCTGAGTACAAATAGGCTTTACTTCTATTTGTAAAAGTGTCATCTTTAAACATTCTTTTTAATTCAAATCCAATTCCTGCCATTTAAGTACTCAACTCCTTCTATTAAGTAGACACTCTATGTTTGCGAACTCTTCCGTATGAAGACGATTTATTATTGTTTTGTTTTCGACCTCTACTTCCGTTTTTAGTCCAAGAATAATTTGTGTATAGAATATCATAGAAATTATTAAAACTATCTACTACATTTTTTTTGTTGTATGCTCTTTGTACTCTTTTTATTCCATTTATAGACATTTCATTTCTGAGTTTTGGATTTTTTAATAATTTAATAAGAGCTGAAGCGGTATCGTTGGGCGAGGCTAACTTGGTTATAATTCCACAAGCCCCTTCAAATTTATTTTTCTCTAGCATTTCTTTGCAGCTACCAACATTTGTTGCAACTGTAGGTATTCCAGCAGCCATACCTTCTAGTATTACTAAGGGTTGTCCTTCGGATATTGAAGTAAGGGTAAGGACATCCATTTTCCGCAAATACTCACTAACATCTACTCTACCTGTAAAAATAACATCTTCTGTGAGACTTAATAAATTTACCAAACTAACACATTGATCATAATAATCAAGATCTTCATCAGTAGGACCAATCAAGTGAAGTTTCACATTATTCATATCTTCTTTAACAATTTTAAAAGACTTTATTAAGGTCATAACATCTTTAATAGGAACAACTCTTAGAACGGCTCCAATATTGTATCCTTCATGTGCTTCTTTAGGTTTTTTAAATTTTGAAAATTCCACGCCATTAGGAACAATTCTTGTTTTATCAGGCGAAGCGCCCAAATCTATCTGCATATTTCTATTCCTATAATATAAAGAGGTTATAAGTTCAGCTTCATTATAAGCGGCAATGGATATAGCATAAAAGAAGTCAATCCAGAATTTCTTGTAAATACCAGTAACCCATTTAGCTTTTAAAAGTTCTTCTTCTCTTTCTCTACAATAAATTCCATGCTCAGATAACAAAAATGGTTTTCCTGTTCTTGAAGCAAAAGAAGTAGCTACAATACCAGCATAACCTGTGGAAATAGAATGATATATATCAGCCTCTAAAGGCTCTTGTTGCAATAGATATATAAAAGGTACAAGCATACTTCTTATGGTCCAAAAATAGTTGTTAAAACTCTCGGCTTCGAAGTCTTTATTATAATAATCAATTGCTAAATTCCAAAAATCATAGCTTTGCAAAAAGTCAATTGCACTACCTAATTTGCGTCCTTTAGTAAATATAGAAATAACTCGTTTCCAATTGATATCCTTATTCATTTGAAGTAAATTAAGAATATCCTTTTTTTCTTGGGGGGAGAGTCTAGGATTTTTTTTGAATACTCTATGTTTTATATCCATATAATCATTTAAATATATAGTCTTAATTTCTATAACATTTCTAGGTATTTCATAGCGGTATTTTATTTCTTCTTCCTTTGAGGGCATTATACTTAATACTTTAAATTTTATATGAGGTGATGAGTTTATATATTGATGAACCCAATTAGATACACCACCTGTTACATAAGGATAGGATCCTTCCGTAAAAAGACATACAATCATATTTCCACCTCTTTTCTTATCCAGAATGAAACTAAGTTTTCTATTTTTTTACTAGATTTTATTTCTTCTTCAGTTAAAGCTTTAATTAACAAATTAAACTTAGCTAAGGAATCTTTTTCAAAAGAAATATGCAATTTATTTAGAATTCCTTCGGGATTATTAGGGTACTTTTCTAATAAAAGGGTATTAGTATTATCAGCTTCTAAAAAATCATTGCTTTTGATATAAGCCTTAACTAAATCATCTAGAATATTAAGATTATCCTTATTTGTTTTCAATAACATTTGTAGGGTTTCAATATATTCTCTATTAAAAATATAGAGTACTTCTCCACTGATTAAGTCTGAGGTAATATATTGTTTATAGGCTTTTGATAGTTTTTGAAGAGATAAATTATTTTTTTCAAGGTTGTACTCTTCTCTCAAATAATTAATTCTATTTGTATATTCATTTTCTTTATCATTTAGAAGTGTAGCAGAGTAATGTTGCACCTCAGTATCCTGATCACCCAGTCCTTTTTGAAGTAGTTTTACTTTACCCTTATATTCAAAGATTTCTGAATCAATAATTAATTGCTTTTTTTCTTTTGAGTCTAGAACATCAAGCATATCTAAAAAACTCATAGTTCGAATTTCTTTGTCATAATTGATTTTTTCTTTGAAACTAAGAGTATTATTGAATTCTATTAAGGCCTCATAATCTGAAAGAACTATACTATCTCTCATAAAATAGGATAAGCTCAAATATAAAGCAAAGACAATAACTCCACCTAGTGCAGGCATAAATAGTATCAAATATAAAGGAATCCCTTTAAAAACTTCCATTGTATTTTTAATAAGCATAATGGTGAGGAGTGATACAATAGTATGAATTATTAAAACTGCCTTTAAGTGCACAGGAAAAAGAAAGAGAAAAACGAAAATTAATATATCTATTAATAATAATAAAAAACAGGCTATATAAGAAATATATTTCATATAATCATCCTTCCTCTCTCCTAATTTTATATTTTTGTAATATTGTCTTTAAAGTTCTTTGAAATTCTGTCTTCCACAATAAAAAGATTATTTTTTGGTGTTGCTGGTACAAGCACATATAGTGTTTTATTAGTAATATCATAGCTAATAATATCTACAGAACGAATAGATTTCATTGCTCTTTCGTTGATTGACTGTACGTTTAAATTTGATACTTTATATTTCAAAAATCCAAATTCCATGCCAAATTCTTTTTCTCTCCGTCTTTCTACTTTAAGCCTATCCAAAAAGAATTCATTTTTCATTAGTTTTGTTTCAGGAATATACTTAGATTCTTTTATCTCGTTGATATATATTGCTTGATTTATAGATTTGTTTACCCAGTCCATAATTAACTTAAATAATTGATATGCATAGTCTGATATTGTATCAAAATCCATATCCTCAACATTAACAAGGGCAATTACTTTACCATTTCTTATAAGTGGAGAAGACATTAGTGGGAAGTTTTCTTCATCAGTATCTTGCCATCTGACTACTTTTTTATTAAATATAACATCACTAAAACCCTTGGAATCCTTTATAAATAGAGACTTTCTGTTTTTGACTTTATCACCATAACTTATTTTAAGACGTAGATAGCTACTGTTTTCATTGTAATAGTATATAGAGGTTGATGTTGCCTTAAGATATTTTGACAGAATACCTATGGTCTCAGTATAAAGTTCTTCTGTATCAAAAGTTTCTAGTTTTGAAGCTATATCATACAAGCTGATAATACTTTCTTCTGAACCAATAATTTGTTTTTTTAGTTCCTTTTGAACTTTTTCATTTACATAATAATCTTTTTCTAATTGCTCATAACTTTCTTTTAATAATTGAATTTCGTCAGTCTTATTTTTTAGATTATTTGTATAATTATCTTTAAAAGTACCTAAAATAAGAGCTGACCATAAAAATAGTAAAGGGTACTTATAATTCTCAAAATATTCTACTAGCACAAAAATATTTTCGTTTAATTGTGCAAAAACATATATAAAAAAACCTACCGATATACAAGCACTAATCATTCCAAGTTTTTTACCATATCTAAGTCCCATAATAATACTCAAAATAAACAAAGGGTGGGGATTTAGAGTGAGATAAACATCTTGATTAGACTGAAGAATAAAGAAAGCGTAATAAATAATTACATTAAATAGTATAGTTTCAAATATACTAGAAAGATTTTTCTTTAGATTCATACTATTTCACTCCTATTGTGCAAAGCTTCCATTATAGCTAATTAGAGAAGCATTTTGCACACCATTTATAGCTGAAATTTCTTCAACAAAAGATGTATCTGATCCGATTAACTTGACTTCAACAGTTAATTCAATTATTCCTACGGTAACAGTTTTAGATTTTATTTTGTAATCTAAATCACTTAATTTTTTAAGGACATCTTTTTTTGCATCTTTATCATATTGAATTATAAGCATATATATATTATTTGTATTTTTAAACTTTAATAATACTAAAGCGATGACACCTACAAGAAGGGAACCAATAATTGAAATTGAATAAAGTCTAGCGCCTGCAGTTAAGCCGATAGCAATTGCCCAAAACATAAAAATAATATCCAGAGGTTCTTTTACTGCTGTTCTAAATCTTACTATACTTAAGGCACCAACCATCCCTAAGGACAATACCAAATTTGAGCTAATAGTCATAATAATAATTGAAGTAATTACTGCCATAAGCACTAAAGATACATTGAAATTATGATTGTAAATAATTCCACTAAAACTTTTTTTATAAATAAAAAACATATACAAGCTTACTAAAAGTGTTATTAGTATTACAGAAAATATATCACCAATTTGAAAAGTACCTGCAAAAGAAGTTTCTAGTACACTTTTCTTAATAATATCTTGAAATTTGATTAAATCATTCATTAAAAATCACTCCTCCAGTTAAATAATTCTTGTCTACATAATAAATATTTAGATACCGATAGCATAGTTAGTGAATAGGCTTCTAACACTTTTTTAATGTGGCCAGGCAAGAAATTATTGTACTTTACTTCCATAATTAAGGAATATTCTTCCCCCAACCTTTTTGAATATATCTTGTCTGTAAATATGTTAGCGCAGGGTGTTGCAGCGGACAAATTCTTGTCAAAAGTAATTCTTATATCATTGTAAGGAAGAATAAAAGCTTCCCTATGATAATCTACAATAACCTTTGGTTTTAGAAGTTTATTCCTCATTTCTGAGTAATATTTTTCTTTAATATTATTATTTGAAAAGGCTAAAAAACTTATATCTGAACTAATGATTTTTTCGTATTCTTCCTTTGAAATATTACAGGCTAATTTATTTGTATAATCTCCGTATTTTTCTTTTATTTCTAATTTTATAGTTTTATAAGTATAGTTATAAATTCTTATTCTATATTTTTTTCTTATCTTTATTCCAGAAGATTTCTCTATTAAAGCTGTTTCATGCATATCATCAAAATATAAACTTCTTATATGATAACCCTCATTATCAGAGGAGTTCTCATCCAATTTCATTAACTTTTGGAGGACATTTC
>DAOUPR010000301.1 GCA_030626065.1 Clostridium sp.
CATGCGAAACTTTAGAACAATTAAAAAAAGAAATCAAACGATATATGACTTATTATAATATTTATAGATATCAATGGAATTTAAAGAAAATGACTCCTGTTCAATACAGAAATCATCTTCTTAATACCGCATAGTCTTTTTTTTTATTGTACTTGACAAAGGGTACAGTTTATTCCCTTGCACCCCTTATTTTTTTTATTTCATAGAAAAAAACTTTCCTATCCAATAAAAAAGGATGCTTCCCTCACCCCTCCGAAACTTTTTAATAAATTAAAAAGTTTCCAAAGAACGAGAAAATCATCCTTCATTAGATATTGCACATTAAATTTAAAATATTTAATACTAATTCATTAAAGATAACTGGGCAGCAACTTTAGATGCTACTTCAGCATTATTATAAACTAGTTTAATATTTGTAGCTAAACTATCTCCACCAGTAATTTCTTTAACCTTAGCTAATAAAAATGGTGTTGATTCTTTTCCTTTTATGCCTTTTTCAGAAGCTTCTTTTAACGCTTCTTCTATTGCCTTAGTAATTACATCATAATCCATTTGATACTCTTCTGGTACTGGATTTGCAACAACCATTCCTCCATTCAAGCCTACATCCCACTTTGCTTTTAATGCAGAGGCTAATTCATTAGGAGAATCTACTCTATAATCAACTCCAAAACCACTTTTTCTAGTATAAAAAGCCGGAAGTTCATCTGTCTTATATCCTACAACAGGCACTCCTTTAGTTTCTAAATACTCAAGAGTTAGTCCTATATCAAGGATTGATTTTGCTCCTGCACATACTACTGCAACATTTGTTTTAGCCAATTCTTCTAAATCAGCAGAAATATCAAAAGTTTCCTGTGCACCTCTATGAACTCCACCTATTCCCCCTGTTGCAAAAACTTTAATGCCTGCTAAAGCAGCTATTATCATAGTAGATGCCACTGTTGTTGCCCCATCAGCCTTTTTCGCCAAAATAAATGGTATATCTCTTCTACTACATTTTATAACTTCCTGTCCTTTTTTACCAAGATACTCTATTTCTTCTTTTGATAATCCAGCTTTCAATTTACCATCCATAATAGCTATAGTAGCTGGTATAGCTCCATTTTCCCTTATAATTTCTTCTACCTTTAAAGCTGTTTCAACATTTTGTGGATATGGCATACCATGTGAAATTATAGTTGATTCTAATGCTACTACCGGTTTATTATTCTTTAAAGCTTCTCTTACCTCTTCTTTAATATCTAAATAATTTTCTAACATAATTATATCTCCTTCTCTAAATTTTTAATATTTTCTATAGAAATATTAGGATTAATAGTATCTCTATGGGTTGCAGCAAAAGATGCTGCAGATGTTGCAAATTTAGCAGTTTTTTCTAAATCATAATTATTAATATATGAGTAAGCTAGTGCCGCAAGAAAAGCATCTCCTGCACCAGTTACATTTCGAATTTCTACTTTCGGTGGAAATACTTTACCATAATTTCTAACATCTCTATAAAACCCACCTTGGTCACCAAGGGATATAAATACCCTTTCTACACCCTTATTAAGTAAATATTCAGAGGCCCTCATCAAGTCATCATCATTATTTATTTCAATACCTGTTAATACTTCCGCCTCATATTTATTAGGTTTAATAGTATGAAATTCACCTATAAATTCTTTCACTTTTTTAGTTTTAGTTGTAGATACTGTATCTAAGAAATAATCTACTCCTTTAATCTCAGAAGTACAATATCTTAAAACTTCTTCTGAAACATTAGTATCTAAAATACATAATTTAGAATGATCAATAATTCTTTTTTTATCTTTAATATAATGTTTATCTAACTTATCAAAAATATCCATAGAAGCTATTGCACCCATCATTTCTCCTTTATCATCTGCTAGACAAAGATAATTTGATGTATTCTCCCCACTCAAAATTAAAGAATGTGAAAAATCAATACTACATAAACTTCCTTCTTCTATAATCTTTTTCCCATATACATCATCACCAAGTACAGTAATAAGTTTAGTCTCTACACCCATTCTTGAAATATTTTCAGCAATATTCCTGCCTACTCCACCTAAAGAAATCCTAACTTTACCCGGATTAGAATCATGCATAATAAATTTTTCGTTTGAAAATCCTTGTATATCAACATTAGCTCCACCTATTACAACTACGTAGTCATTCTGCTTTAAAATATAGCCTTTACCAACAATAAGTCCTTTTTTCATAAGATTTGTAATATGCACAGCAACCGAAGATCTCGTTATATTAAGTTTCTCTGCAAGCTCTCTTTGAGATATCATTGGATTCTTTTCTAAAATCTTTAATACTTCTTCTTCTCTTTTGGTCATATTTCACCTCAACATTTGCTTAGTTGTATAAATTATTGCTTATATTTCTATTCTAAACCATTCCCTTGTTTTATTCAACACCTTTTTTTAAATACAGAGTACAATTTGCAGAGTGTAGAGTGCAGTTAAAATCTTTAAACATTAAAAGATTTTCTAACCAAAGGAAAGAAAATCTTCATTAATTGCACTCTACACATTAAATACAAGTCAATCCAAATATCCCTGTTCTAATAATTTAGTAATCAATTCCTCTTCTATTCTTGCATAATAAATATTCTTCTTAATCAAACCTTTTACTTTTACAGAATAAAAATAATAATAATAATAATCACCAATTGCTTTTAAATTCACAAAATAATCATCATATACCTTTTGTTCTAATGATACAATATCATCAGGAAATTTCTTCTTTTTCCGAAAAACATTACTTATATTGGTTTTATTAAATTTAAGATTTTCTGAGGAACGAAGAAAACCAACCTCAATTGTGCATTGTGCATTGTGC
>DAOUPR010000001.1 GCA_030626065.1 Clostridium sp.
TAAAATAATAAAAGGAATAGACCTCATAACATTTATAACATATCCTAGAATTCCATTGATTTTTTTGTGCTCCCAAATATGTCCTTTTTCAGTTATCACAACTATAACTCCTAAAGGTAATCCCAATATAACTGAAAATAGTGTTGAGAAAAATACCATATATAGAGTTTCAAATAATGATGGAAGAATAAGAATGTATAAGTTAGTAATAGTTTCAATCAATTAAATCACCTCAACTCTCAAATTTATATCTTTTAAGTAATTTATAGATTTAGTTACTGATTCTTCCTTGCCACAAATTTTAATTATAAGATACCCTAAATTAGTATCCTGGATATTTTCAATATTTCCTGAAAGTATACTTACATCCACATCAAATTTTTTAATCATTTTTGAGATTATTGGTTCTTTTGACCTCGCTCCTATAAAATCTATTCTTAAGACCTTTTCTTCAATACCTTTGTTTTTTTCAGTAGACAATACATTCTCTGGAATATCATATTTATTTTCTTGTAAGAAACTTCTTAGAATATCTGTCTTTGGATTTGAAAAAACAGAAACCACATCTCCCTCTTCTACCAGGCTACCTTGCTCTAATACGGCTACTTTGTTACATATTTTTTTTATTACATCCATTTCATGAGTTATTATAATAATTGTAATATTAAATTTTTTATTTATTTTCTTCAGCAATTCCAAAATAGACTGTGTAGTGTTTGGATCTAAAGCCGAAGTTGCCTCATCACATAATATTATTTCCGGGTCATTAGCAAGTGCTCTTGCAATACCAACCCTTTGCTTTTGTCCTCCTGATAATTCAGATGGATAACTATTACTTTTATCTTCTAAATCAACAACATCTAATAATTTCTTAACTTTTTTATCTATCTCTTCTCTTCTATATCCAGAAATCTTCAGTGGAAAGGCTATATTATCATAAACTGTTGAATTCATAAGCAAATTAAAATGCTGAAAAATCATACCTATATTCTTTCGCATTGACCTCAACTCTTTAGCCCCAACTTTTACAATATCTTTACCGTCGATGAATATTTCTCCACTAGTAGGTCTCTCCAACATATTAATACATCTAACTAAAGTAGATTTACCTGCACCACTAAGACCTATAATTCCAAATATGTCCCCATGTCCAATAGATAAATTTATATCTTTAAGAGCCTCAAAGGACTTTTCTTTTGAAATATACGTTTTACTTAAATTCTTAATTTCTATCAATCATTTCACTCCCTACTTATTCCTGACAAACTATTATTTTTGTGTTCATAATGATCAATATTAAAATAACTTTGTAAGACAAGAGGCACCATCTTGTCCAACAATTCTATGCAATAAAAAAACTTCTACCAGAATCACTGAAAGAAGTTAAGTTCATTTTAATATTATCTCTCAGCTTACGCTGTAGGATTTAGCACCGGGTTTTTACACTGGTTGCTGGGTTTCATAGGGCCTATTCCCTCCACCACTCTTGATAATTTATTATTAAGTTTTTGATGATGCTTATGAGTATATCTCAAATTTCAAACTCTGTCAATGTTAATATTATAAAAAACAACAGATTATTTTTTCTTCCTCATCTTTAGTTTCAAGAAAGCCAATGCCTTTTTAGAATCCAACTCATCTAAATTATTTTCGCCAACCACTTCTGTCTCGATACCTTTTTCTGATTTATTAATATCCACTATAGTATCCATATATTTGTTGGTAACTACAAACTTAGCTTGAGTTCCAACGAAAGTCACACCAACTAAAGGAATATCTCTCTTACCAATCTCTTCAATAGTATTAGCAAAATCAACATGGGAGTTACCCCAACCGTCTGCTGAAAGAATTACTCCATCTGATCTCATAGATTCAGCAAGTACTGCTGCTCTTTTTCCTACATAATACTTTTCTCTATTTCCTTGTGGTGTTCCTACCACTACAATACCTAATAAATCAACATCAGTATCCTTTGAAACCACGTCTAATAGAGGGTCTCTAAAATGATGTAGTGTTGTTTCCTTTGTAGAAGGTCCTATTCCCATTCTAATTCACCTCTCCTTATGTATTTGCCCTAATTGCTCCATCCCTATATTCATTAGGCGATAAAACAACTGGTTCATTACCCATATCAATAATTGATCTTCCTCCATCAAAACCACTTGGCTCATGAGGTAGAACTATATTATCATAATTTGCTCCTTGACCTGCAACTTGCTTTATAATAACAACTTTTTTCTTTCCATGTCTAACTCTATCAAAATACTCATGAGATTCTGAGCAACTTCTTCCATCAAGCTTCTTTAATATTTCTCTATACTTCTGAATGAAGACATCACTAGCCCTATGAGCTGCCATTACTAACTCCCTACTATAAGGTAATCCACCTTTTAAAACTACATCAATATGAATAATATAGTCTTTCTTAGACGGGGTTCCCGCTCTATCAAATACCATTTGTTCCTTAAGAATACCTTCTGATGAACCAAACTCACCCATTTGTCTTCCATCAGCATCAATACCTGTTAGCATCACATAAGCACCTGTTATAGTATGAGTAATACCTTCACCTATTTTACCAAGAACCTTTGTTGATATAGGTATTACATCCATTATAGTGTTTACGTATCTATCATAATCACCTGGTTCAATTATATCTATATTAATCTTTTCTATTAACTCTTCTGACTCTTCTAGAAATTGAATTATATTCTTATCAACAACTAACGTATTTCCTTGTATACTTGTTTTTTCACCAAAAACAACTTCATTTATATGAAATGCTTTTATTACGAGCCTTCTCAAAATTGTATCCTCCATAACGTCATCTCCTTCCGTTATTACTAAAAGTATGAAATGTGAAGTGTGAAGTTTAGGATGATTTTGCTTCGCAAAATCTACTATTCAATTAAAAAATTTCCGAAGAATGAGGAAATTATCCATCATTTCACACTTCACATTCCACTCTTCACACTATTATTAAATCAATATTTATTAATAAATGATATCATATATAAACAATATTTAAAATAATAGCCTAATTTTAAAGTGTTTTATTCGAACAAAGCTTCCTCACCCATGAAACTCAAAGTGAGAAAGCTTTATAATCTGTTTATTTTTTATATATTACTCTGCTACTGCTTCAGCATTACCTGTATTCTTAGTAGCTTTCATTAACATTGTTGCACCAGTATATGTAACAACAACAATTACTAACCATCCTAATACACCAAGTGGTAATGATTTTACTAAGTATGCAGCAAATAATACACCTACAGCTCCTGCAACTGCAATACCCATAGCTGCTCTTCTATCATAAGCTCCTTCTTTAACAAACTTAACTGATGCAACTGGCATCAAGAAAGCACAAGAACCCATCATAATTGGGAATGCAACTGCTGGAGACATTCCTAGGAAGTATATTAATGCCATACATGGAGCATACATACCTATACCTGCAGTCATTAAAGCACCTAAAATAAAGTTACCAATAACACCAAGAACTAATTTTCCACCAGTTAATGCGATTGCTTCTCCGCCACCTGGCATCCAACTCATTTTTCCTGCTAACATCAAGAATGCAGTTACTAATAAAGCTATACCCATTGCAATTTGAACAGTTCTTTCATCAAATTTAGCAACTACACCTGCTCCTAAATATGCTCCTAAAGTTGCAGCAGCAAGCATTAATACTAATGTTAATGTATCTACTTCAATTACTTTAATAAATATAAATGCTTCCATAATAACTGGGATTGTACAAGAAACATTTAATGTACCTGGTAATAATCTATCTTCTATCTGTTTAAATCCTCTTAACAATGCCGTTGTTGGAGCAAATGAACCTATACCTAGAGTATCAAAAAAGTTTGTTACAAAACCAATACCTGATACTTTTACCCATGAATTGTTCTCTAAGTTGTCCTTGTGCTTCATGAAATCTTTTACAAATACTACTGAAAACCAAGCTCCAAAAGCTCCTAATGCACCTAAAATTGCTGTTACCATATTAACATCTCCCTTGTTTAATATTATTTTATAATGACTTTATAATAACTCCCAATAATTAATCTTGTATTAAATTAACTATTGAAATGTGAAACCATTTCCCACCGGATCTTCTGGGTCTATTACCATTTGATTAAATCCTGTGATATAAGCACTACCAGTAATTTCTGGAATAATTGCATCAAGTTCTCCAACTTTTGTATTTCCAACTATTCTTCCTTTAAACATTGTTCCAATTATACTTTCATATACAAACAACTCATTTTCCTTAAGCTTACCTTTTGCATATAATGTAGCTATCTTAGCGCTTGTACCAGTTCCACATGGTGAACGGTCAACTTGTCCTTCTCCAAATATAACAACGTTTTTGAATGTTGCTGCTGGATTTGTTGGCATATCGTATATTTCAACTAAATCTACAGTTTTTATATGTGCTTGCTCTGGATGTTGAATTTCAATTTCTTTATTTACTATATCTCTAATCATTAATCCTAACTCTGTAAGTCTGTTAACATTTTTAGTTTCTACTGTAACGCCTAATTCTTTTGCATTTACTATAGCAAAGAAACTTCCACCAAATGAGATATCTAGTGTAACTTTTCCAACAGTAGGAACGTCAATTACTACATCTCTTTTATATAAGAAAGAAGGTACATTTTTGAATGATACTTCTTTAGCTTTACCATTGTCCACTTTAACACTTGCTCTAACAAGGCCTGCTGGTGCTTCTAAAACAACCTGAGTAACTGGCTCAACAACCTCTACCATACCTGTTTCAACAGCAGCAGTAGCAGCTCCTATAGTTCCATGTCCACACATATTAAGGTATCCGCCACCATCCATGAATATTATTCCAATATTTGCTTCTGGATTAGTTGGTTGTGTAATAATAGAACCAAACATATCTTTATGTCCTCTTGGCTCATGCATTATAGCTGTTCTTAAATCATCTAAATTATTTTCAAGGTATTCTTTTTTTTCAGGCATTGTCTTTCCTGGTATTACAGGTATTCCCCCTACTACTATACGTGTTGGCTCTCCCATTGTATGAGAATCAATTACGTTAATTGATCTATTTACTTTCATTACTTACACTCCTTAATGAATACGTTATTTTGTTATTTTATTGACAAACATAGATAAAATTTTTATAATGTTGTCTTAATTTACCCATAAAATAATATAAACAATATAACATTACATAATATTCTGACTTTTTAATTTTTTAACGCTTTCCTACCTCTATAAGAGATAGGAAAGCTAATTAAATTCTATAGTTCTGCAATATACTCATATGGAAGTGATTTTATTCTTCCTGGTGTTTCAATAGAAACTAATGCTTCTAAAGTTTCTTTAGTAATAGCAGTTTGCATTTCTATGTTGTTTGGCTCACCAGCATTTGCTCCCATTGGAACTAATGGAGCTGTTACTCTTGGTGCACCATTTTGTCTTACTACAGGAGGTAACGCTGCAATAATTATTGTAGGTATTCCTGCTTCTTCAATCGCTCTCTGCACAATCACGGCAGAGCGGTGGCAAGTTCCTCAGCCAGCAGTTAAAAGAACAGCATCTACGCCTTCTTCTTTTAATTGTTTAGCTATTTCTGGACCAGTTTCTTCAGTGAAAACTTTAACGTCTCCACCGCCACCCATAAATCCGAAGTTTACAGGTGCAAGACCTTTTATAACTCCTTCTTCAGCTAATTCCCTCATTCTATCTATTGGGAACATACAGTTTACGTCTTTATTTACATCTGCATTATCATATCCTCCGTGAGAAACCATTAAATCAGAACTTGGTGCATCTCCTGGAATAACTCTAAAGCTTGTATCTCCTGCAAAGTTAAATCTTTCATCAGATTTTAAGTGTACACCAGCAGCTGTTGCTAATGCTACAACCATTTCATTCAATGGTTTTGTAACAGGAGTCCATACTACTGGAGGTGTATTTGGAACGAATATTTCAGATTGTAATCCTTTTACGCTTGTTAAGCTCATTTTCTTACCTCCTATTTATTTTCTTCTAATTTTCTTTTAATTTCTTTAGTTCTTTTTGCTATTTCAGCATATTCTTCATCAATTTCTGGACCTAGTACTTCAGGATAGCTCATCATAAAGCCAACTACTTGCCCTATTTCTATTTTATATTCAGTAATTACTAACCTTCTAGGTACTTTCAATTGACCCATTCTTCCTTTAAGGTCCATTGTAACTGAACAATCATCAACATCTACCACTATTCCTTCAAAGAATTTTTCTGAAGATAAATATTTAAGTCTATCCATCATCAACACTCCATCCTAGTCTTCTTTTTCGTATATTTCTTGTCTCTTCTTACTCTTTTCTAATGATTGCTCATTATCTTCTAACTCTATTTTTCTTCCTGTAGCTTTTTCTATAGCATCAATGTTATTTAATTTAACATTTGGATTCCATTTTCTTTCAGCTTCTTTAATTTCTTCACCAGCCATTTTAGCTTTCAACATATAAGCTGCACGAACAGCATCTTCTGGAGCAAGACAGTTGTTTTCTAATATTTCATTTTCAATACCGTAAGCTGATTTGTTGTTATCAATTAAAGCATCCATGTATGGGTTTCCAACAACTAATTGACCTTGTACTGCTGAGAAAGATACTCCTACTACTGGAATTCCTCTCATACCAATTTGCTCGATGTGGCTGGCAAAATCAATGTGGTTATTTCCAAAACCTTCAGTTGTAACGATAGCACCATCAACATCCATAGCTTCTACTGTCATACCTAATATTTTAGATACATAGAATTTCTCAGAGTTTACTTGAGGTGAACCTACAAATATTACTCCTGCTAAATCTAATTCTTCATCATTCATTATTTCTTGTACTAATGGCTCTCTCCAATAATGTCTAGTAGTTTCTTTTGAAGCAGGTCCTATACAAGTTAATGCGTGAATACATCCATCTAATACTTGAAGTGGAGAAACAACAACTGGAACATTTCCTAAATCAACGTTTGGTTTAGCTCCAAGTGTTCCTGCAGGTTCTACTGGTAATATAAAGTTATCATGCATAGCTCCTTGACCCATGATTTCTTTAACTATTACAACTTTCTTCTTACCTGGACGACGTACTTGCTTAAATTCTTCTTCATTTACTACTAAGCTTTCCTCAACAGTTTTAAGAGCTTCTCTTATTTCTTGAGTGATAACATCTGTAGCTTCATGGGCAGCCATTGGTCCTGGTCTTTCCATATTTGTTCCTTCTTTAACTTTTACTTCAGTTTTGATGAAAATTTCGCCTTTTTCTGGAGCACCAGGTCTTCCCCACATGATATTTCTATCAAGTTTACCTTCTGAAGAACCGAACTCACCGATTTGAACACCATTTTCATCAGTACCAGTTACCATTACGATAACTCCATCAAGTACTCTTGTAACACCTACTCCTAATTCGCCTTCTTCTTTTGTAGCGATTGGTTGAATATCCATTATTGTTTCTGAGTATTCATCATATCTTTCTGGAGTAATTATATCTAATTTAATATCAACGACTAAATCTTGAGATTCGATTGCATCTTTAACAACATCTTCTCTTAAGAATAATGTAGTTCCTTCTATTTTTGTTTCTTTAGCTAATTCAACTTTTTCTATGTTGAAGTGCTTTCTTGTTAAAGTTCTTACAACTTTTTCTTCTAATTTCTTTTCTTCAACTACAGCATTTTCTTCAGTAGCAACATTTGCAACTACAGGAGCTGTTCCAGCAACTACTCCTCCAGCTATTGATAAAGGAATTTCTAAGTTAATATCTCTACCTTCGCCAATATGGATTTTAACTGTGCCGCCTCCAACGCTTGTAATAGGTGCTACTGGTGCTACTGGTGCTACAGCTTCTACTGCTGGTGTAGCCTTTTCAACTTCTTCTACAGCTTCCTCTGTTTCCATAGCTGTTACTCCATCAAGTAAATCTGCAGTTAATGCTGTTAACGCATCTACAGTAACCTTTAATTTTGCTCCTAAAACCTCTCCGATTTTAAGACAATCTCCTGGAATTTCCAATAAATTTGATGCTTCTAAATCTGGTATAATATTAGGATCTTCTAAATTTGATGGCTCAATAACTGTTCCTGCTTCAAATCTGCAACATGTAACAGCTACATCATTTGCGTGCTCTTGAGCAGTTTCTATTGTTATAGACATATAATTCCCTCCTTGTTTTTTACTCTTTTCTTTTATTTTATTTTGCTATTTTAAAAAGTATTGTTTTTTTAATAACTTTTTATTTATAAATCAATGTGCAATGTGCAATTAGCAATTAGCAATTAAGGATGATTCTCTCCTTTCGTCGAGAATCTTTTTATTTAATTTTAAGATTTTGCTCTGCAAAATCATCCTTAATTGTGCATTGTGGATCGTGCATTGTGCATTCTCTTTTAAAATTAGTTCTCTGTTTTTCTATAAAGTTTGTGGCCAAAGGCTCTTAAAACGTGATCTGTACTATGGTAAACGGGAACTCCTAACCTAGGAGCTACTTGCATCACAGTGTTAGTTCAATCCTGACATGTACCAGTAAGTACTACCTCCGCACCTTCTTTTTTAAGATATAGTACTTTTTCTGCTTGACCTGGACATACTCCTGGTTTGTCGCATCTATATCTTCCATTAACTTCAACCATTCTTTTGCATTTTGTAGTAGCAACTACTTCTGCACCCATAGCCTCAGCAATCTCAGTTAATCTTTCTTCCCCAGCACCACATTCACATGCAATAACTCCAACTTTTCTTTTTTCTGTTGGGAATGGCATACTTACCAAAATTCCACCTAGAGTTTTATTAACAGGAGTCCATTCTTCTCCATGTCTTCCTGTGAAAGGCCCTCCAGTTACAATTTCACCATGCGGCTCAATGTAACCACCACATTCATTTATGTAATGTCCTATTGGCATACCTATAGGAATATCAAAGAATACTCTACCTTTTTGAGCTTCTTTTACTCTACCACCTACAGTAATATCTTTAGAAATCACAGGTCTTCTTTCTTCAATAGCTAATGTTATATTTTTAAGTGTTTCTACATTTGAAATGATAGCTTTTGCTGTTATTGGTAATGCACCTGGCTCTAATTGAACTCCTAAAAGCTCTCTAACAATAACTCTCTCATCGCCTGCAGGATACATATTCGGTAAAAATTTTACTTCTATATTTTCTTCCTCTTTACAAGCATTTGCTACTGATAATAATGCTTTTTTATGAATAGGCTTTATTGCAACATAACCCTTTGCAGCACCTGTAATTTCCATTACATATTTAAGTCCTCTAATAACAATACCTGGATTTTCTTCTAAAAGCATTGTATTGTGATTTAATGTTGGCTCACACTCTGCAGCATTTACTATGACAGTTCCACCTTTTAAATCAGTGTTAAACTTAACATAAGCTGGGAAACCTGCACCACCAGCACCAACTATACCAGCTTCTTTTATTGCTTCAAGATTATTTTCAACTTCTTTTATTTTTATATACTCTTTAGGTTGCTCATCATTGGCTTCAATAATAATGCTATTACCATCTATATCAATAACTTTTCCTAAAACACTAGAATGTATGTTAGCTCCTAATCCTTTTGGGATTGCTATTAATTGTCCTTTTTGCACTTCTTCGTCGACCTTTACTATTGGTTCACAAGGAGCTCCTACATGTTGTTTTAATAATATAGAGATATTCATTATTTCACCTCCTTAAATAATTTGCATATATTTAGTTTGTCCTTATTTTCATAATTATATATAGCAATTGCTGTGCCAACTTTGTGAAATTTTCAGTTTAAAAGATATATTCGACATAATTAGCACTATCACTAGTATAGAAAATAATTATAATATTGAATTTACTTATAAAAATTCTTAATATAAATCCTAACGTGTCAATTTTCTGACGCTATTGTTAAAAATTTATCCTTCACTTTGTTTGTAAACCTTTAAATTACTGTGAAATACCATATCTAAAGAAAACGTCAATAATTTGACGTTTGTCAGATTATTGACGTTGATTTATTCCATAACTATCCATCTTGTAATATAACGTAGCTCTAGGTATATTCAACAGCTCTGCTGCCTTTGCTTTATTGCCTTTTGCCTCACTCAATGCTTTTCTTATAAGGTTTATTTCAAATTCTTTAATAGATTTCTTTAAATCTAAATCTCCATCATCATTCACAACTTTTTTATCAATATCTTTTAACATATAGTCAGGAAATAAATCTAAAGTAATGTAATCATTCTTGCATAACACTATTAAATTCTCCATTGTATTTTTTAATTCTCTTATATTTCCTTTCCAGCGATAATTTTGTATGACTCTCATAGCTTCTTTATCTACTTCCGGAATCTTTTTATTATTTTTTTTTGCCAATTCATTTAAAAATGCATTAACAAGCAGGGGAATATCACTTTTTCTTTTCCTTAGTGGTGGTAAATTTATTCCAACTACATTAATGCGATAGAATAGATCCTCTCTAAACTCACCTTTTTCAACCATTTCACTCAACTTCCTATTTGTAGCGGAAATAACTCTTGTATCAACAGGAATGTACTTTTCTCCTCCAACCCTCATAATTTGCTTCTCTTGAAGCACTCTGAGAAGCTTTGCTTGCATAAAAAGAGGTAAATCTCCAATTTCGTCTAAGAAAATAGTTCCACCTTTGGCCATTTCGAATAAACCTATTCTGCCTTTTTTATTTGCACCTGTAAACGCCCCCTGTTCATATCCAAAAAACTCACTTTCAAATAATCCATCTGGAATAGCGCTACAGTTTACTGGAATAAAAAGCCCCTTTGCTTCACTATAATCATGAATAGCTCTTGAAAAAACTTCTTTTCCTGTTCCACTTTCTCCAGTTATAAGTATGGTTGCTTTAGTTCTAGATACTTGTCTTGCGGTTTCTATTGTTTTTGCTATTTTCTCGCTATTTCCAATAACATTCCCAAAGTGGTCATTAGAATACCTCTTAACTTCTCCCTCTAGGAACCTTAAAGTTTCATTTGCCATCTGTAACTGACTAGATAATTTCTTGACTTTAGAAATATCTCTATCTGTGCTTACAGCACCTGAAAATTTCCCATCTATCCAAATAGGTGAAGCATTTATCACCATATGATAACCTCGCTTTGGTTCATGATTAGCATTTTCATAACTTCCCTTAGTTTCAAGCACCTTAAGTACCAACGCATTTGGAAAAATATCTTTTATATGTTTACCTAAAATCTCTTCTTTACTAACTCCATATAGTTTCTCTGACCTTTTATTCCAAAGCAAAACCGTACCTTCTGCATTTACTACGCAAAGTGCTTCATGCACAAAATTAAGAATATGATCAAGTTTTATACTTGAGTTTTCTATTGTTTTATATAGATATGCCAATATTTCATCTTTTCTAATAACTCCAATTAATTTACCTGCTTCAATAACCGGCAGTCTTCCAATCTTATTGTCAATCATTATATCTCTGCATTCTAATAAGGAAGTCTCAGAATTAACACTTTTCACACTTGATACCCTACAATTCTTCAAAGATAAATTTCCGACTTCTTTTCTATCTTTCATTCTTGATATATCCAGATAAGTTAATACGCCTATTATATTTCTAGCCTTATCTGATACAAAGACATCTCCCAAATTATTCTTAACCATAACTTGAATAGCTTCACTCAATTCACTATCTTGATTCATAACAATGAATTTTTTTGACATAACTTCTTTTGTTAAAATATCTTTTGAATATAAAAACATACTACTCACCTCTATATGTTTTTTGTTAAAAAAAATGCTTTGATAAGATAAAAATTATCTGATCAAAGCGTTATGTCTTCTAATTGGCGGGAATATGTGGGAATCGAACCCACCCAGGACGCTCTTAACGCCCCAACACAGTTTTGAAGACTGGCAGGCACACCAGCACCTATCTACTCCCCTATAGCACTAACAATTCTATAATAATATTTAAGTCTTGTCAATATAAAAGTGGAATTATGTCAATTTCCGTTCATTCCCATCTCTTTTCGTCACTTTCACTTCATCTAAATGCTCAAGAAGAGCCATTGCATATTGCCTAGAAGTACTTAATTCTTCTCTTACCTCTGCTAGAGTAATCTTTCCATTTTTTTCGATATAATTAATAATTTTTTCTTTACCTAAATTATAATTATCCTTTGATAAAGAAATTTCTTGAGATATCTTTATTAATTCCCCATTTTTATGTAATAAGTCATTAACTTTTTTATACTCTTCTATATTTTCCTTACCTTCTGTTATTGCTTTAAATTTTGGCGGTGAAAATTCACCTTCATTAATTTTGGTGAAAAGTTCATTTTTTATATCTTTTTGCTCTGGATTTAATTTAATTTCAAATCCTATTTTAGCTATATAATTTCCTCTGATTTCCAACATTTTTTTACTATCTAATAAAGCCAAAACTTCTTTATATAGTTTATTTTTTAAAGCTTTTGAAAACACTTTAGTTTTGAATTCTTCTTTTGATATACCTACTTCAAGAGGCTTTTTACTGTGATAATCTTCTAAGATATTATTTATATCATCTTCTATTCCTCTGATATATTTTCTGTGTATATAATTCTTTTTACCACCTTGCTCTAATATATAAATCCTAGATTTATTTTGCAATTCACTAAGAACCTCTTCTAGATTCTCGATGTTTCTTCCAAATTTTTTAATAATTTCATCTTTATTTGGAAAATCAGAACTTAAATTATCTACTATATGTTCAATAACATCTTCTATGCTTCCCTCTGCTTTTGTTTTTAAATTACTAATATATGTTTCATTAAATCTCTTAGCTTTTTTCGCAATAGGCTCAATTATAGTTCCTCCACCAATAGTATAAACTGGTGAATAGTTTCTTATAATAAATTTATCTCCCTTTTGTAGCGAAGTCATTTTTTCTAGTCTAATTTGAACAAAAGCTGATTCTCCTGGTTTTAATTCTTCTCTGTCTAACATAATAACTCTACCCATTATTTCAGAGGTTCCTGAATAAAATCTAATTCTTTGTCTATTTTTTAAAGCTGTTTTTACACTTTTTAAATATATTAATTTTGAGTCTATCATAAATGATGATTCTAGAGCATCCGTTATAGATACTACATCACCTCTATGAATGTCTTCTTTCTTTACATTCATTAAATTGATTGCACAGCGTTGGCCTGCTTCTCCTACTTCTTCAGCCTTGCCATGTATTTGTATACCTCTAACCTTTGTTTTTATACCACTTGGATAAATCATTAATTCATCATTGATTTTGATACTACCACTTAAAACAGTACCTGTTACTACCGTTCCAAATCCAGCTACAGAAAAAATTCTATCTACTGGTAATCTAAAATGACCTTCTCTATCCCTTTCCTCTGCTTGGTCTACTTTTTCATCTAAAACATTAATTAACTCTTCCATTCCTTCATTTGTTTTTGATGAAACAGAAATAATAGGAGCATCACTTAAAAAGGTATCTTTAACAGCCTCTGAAACATCACTTTCAATCATAGAAAGCCATTCATCATCAACTAAGTCTTTTTTAGTAATTACTATAATACCTTTTTTTACTCCTAAAAGCTGAAGTATTTCCAAGTGTTCTTTTGTCTGAGGCATTATTCCCTCATCTGCTGCTACCACCAAAGCTACAACATCTATACCCATAGCACCTGCAAGCATATTTTTTATAAACTTCTCATGACCTGGTACATCAATTACTCCAGCTCTCTTCCCTGAAGGAAGGTCAAAAAAAGTGAATCCTAAGTTTATTGATATTCCTCTTTTTCTCTCTTCTTCTAAAGTATCAGTTTCTCTTCCTGTCAAAGCTTTTATAAGTTGTGTTTTACCATGATCAATATGTCCAGCTGTTCCTATAATTATATGCTTCATATTTCTAACTCTCTTTCTTCTATTAGTTTAAAGGCATTAATTATCGTATCAAAATCTTCATCTTTAATAGTTCTTAAGTCCATAATAAATTCATCATTATTTACTCTTCCGATTATCGGCACATCATTTTCTCTCATAAGTTTTTCAAGTTTAGCAGTAGAAATGTTATCCGACTTAACTTTCACAACATAAGATTCAATATCCTCGGTAGGAAGTGAACCCCCTCCAACTTTCGAATAGCCACTATCTACCCTAAAACTATATATACTCAATTTATTTCTTAATCTTCTTGTAAGCCTTTGAGCTCTTTTTTTATGAATTTCTTTATCTGATAACATCATATATAAAGTAGGAATTTTTTCTATAGCTTCTTTTTCTGATAAATATAATCTTAAAGTAGACTCTATTGCTGCAATAGTCATTTTCCCTACCCTAAGTGCTCTAGTCAATTGGTTTTTCTTTATCTTATCAATATACTTCTTCTTTCCTACTATAATACCCGCTTGAGGTCCCCCAAACATTTTATCTCCACTGAAGGTAATTATATCAATATTCTTATTTATACTTTCTTGAACTGTTGGTTCATATATAAAACCATATTTTCTGAAATCTATAAGTACTCCACTTCCTAAATCTTCGACAACAGGAATATCATGTTTTTCTCCAAGTTTCTGTAATATTTCCCCATCGACCTCATCTGTAAATCCCAGTATTTTATAATTTGAAGTATGGATTTTCATTAAAACTCCGGTGTTTTCATTGATATTATCCTCATAATCATATAAGTGGGTTTTATTTGTCGTTCCCACTTCTACTAATTTAGCTCCACTAAACTCCATAACATCTGGAACTCTAAAGGAGCCACCTATCTCAACCAGTTGTCCTCTTGAAACAATTGCCTCTTTACCTTTGCATAAAGTACTCAACACCAGCATTACCGCCGCTGCATTATTATTTACCACAACAGCCGCTTCTGCTCCAGTTATTTTTGTTATTAAATATTCAAGATGTGAATACCTACTGCCTCTCTTACCTTCATCAACATCATACTCTAGATTGTTATAGTTCTTGATGACACTCATGACATTTTCAGCAGCTTCCTCATTCAATAAAGATCTACCTAAATTCGTATGAACTATTATTCCTGATGCATTAATTACTTTTTTTAAATGATTTTCAGATTTTGTTTTTATCCGCCTCTCAAAATCCTTAAGTATTTCTCCTACATCAAGTTTATCTATTTTTGCACTTAGTATTTTTTCTCTGCATTTATCAATAGCTTCTCTTAATGCTTCTATAACTAATTCTCTATTTGCACTTTCCAAATATTTCATTACAATTTCTTCTTTTAATAAGGTATCAATTTTAGGAAGGTTCCTTAAAAGTTCTTTTTTCATTTCATCACCCATCTACGAAATTATTATTGAATATTCTTTTTCAGACTTAAATTCTCCAATTATGCTTGATTTTAAACTTAATTCATTTAATTCACTTAACATTTTTTCTGCTTCATCTTTTTCTGCTGCTATTAATAATCCACCTGATGTTTGAGGGTCAAATATAATATCTACCATCCAAGGCTCTACATCTACTAATTTATATTTTTCTTTTATATATTTTCTATTATTATAGCTTCCACCAGGTACAAGTCCCATTTCAGCATATTCTTTTGCTTCTTTTATATAATGAATCTTATTTTTATCAATATGCAAAGTTAAATTAGAAGCTGATGCCATCTCATACCCATGACCCATAAGTCCAAAACCTGTAATATCTGTGCATGTATGAGTGTCATACTTCATCATTATTTCTGCAGCATACTTATTAAGAGTTGTCATAACTTCAACTGATTTATTATATCCTTCTTCTGATGCCAATCCAGCCTTAATTGCAGTATTAACTATACCTGTACCTAAAGGTTTAGTTAATATGATAACATCCCCTTCTTTTGCACCATAGTTTTTCATTATTTTATCTGGATGAACCATACCTGTTACAGACAATCCATACTTAGGTTCATCATCCTCAACAGAATGACCTCCAACAACTACTGCCCCTGCTTCAATGACTTTGTCTGCTCCACCTTTTAAGATTTGACCTAGAACATCTATTGGTAAGCAGTTTGGAAATCCTACGATATTTAATGCAACTGTTGGTTTTCCTCCCATAGCATAAACATCACTTAAAGCGTTTGCAGCTGCTACCTGACCAAACACATAAGGATCATCAACTACCGGTGTGAAAAAATCTAATGTCTGAATTATTGCCATTTCATCATTCAATTTATATACAGCAGCATCATCACTTGTTTCAATACCCACCAATAAATTCTTATCTTCCATTTTAGGAAGTTTACTTAAAATCTCCGAAAGAGCCCCCGGCCCTATTTTAGCCGCTCAGCCAGCCTTTTTTGTCATTTGTGTTAATTTTAAATCTTTTGTTACATCTATATTCATAAAAATACCTCCTATTTATTAAGTGTGCAGAGTGCAATTAAGGATGATTTTGCTGCGCAAAATCTACAATTAGATTAAAAAATTTTAATTGATTAAAGATTTTCTGACCAAAGGGAATAAAATCCTCCTTAATTGTGCATTGTGCATTGTGCATTGTGCATTAATATTATAAATGCTTTTGTTTTTACTAATTCATTCCCCTATATTCTATACCAACACTACTATAAAGTCCATAAAGTAAACTATACTCTGTTTGACTTTACCAACATTAATATTTATAGTATTTAATATATTAAGTTTCATTTTAAAATAAATAAAAGAGGTGTATAAATGGATTTTAAACAACTAACCTCATTCATTGAAATCGTTAATTTAAAAAGCTTTTCAAAAGCGTCCGCAAAACTTTATTTAACCCAACCAACTGTAACAAATCACATTCAAAAATTAGAAGAAGAATTAGGTGTTACTTTATTAAATAGAACTGGTCGTGAAGTTACACCTACTGAACCTGGCTTTTTATTTTATAATTATGCTCAAGAAATGGTTAACCTAAAGGCTTCTGCAACCTACAAATTAAACGCTTATAAATCAAAAATACAAGGAACTATTGAGATTAATTCAAGTAGTATCCCAGCTCAATACATTCTTCCTTACATAATCAAAGATTTTAAAGATATTTATCCTGATGTCTTTTTTAAAATTAATCAAACTGATTCAAAAGAAGTTATTAATTCAATAAAAGAGGGATATAGTAATTTCGGTATTGTCGGTGCTAAATATAATATGAAAAATGTAGAATATAAAGAATTAATGGAAGACCGACTTGTACTAGCCTTACCTTCAGCCTATGGAGCTAAATTTTCACCTTTTGACACTATCAATTTAACTACACTTGTAAATATTCCCCTTATTCTACGTGAAGAAGGTTCTGGTTCTCGTTATATGATTGAAGCAGAACTATTAAAATTAGAAACCTCAATTAAAGATTTAAAAATAGTAACCCAATCTACAAATAATGATACTATAAAGAAAATGATTGAACTCAATATAGGTGCAAGCTTTATTTCTGAATTGGCTATAAAAAAAGAAATATCGAATGGTACTATTATCCCTGTTGAAGTTTCTGGTATGAATCTCAAAAGAAATTTTTATTTTGTTTGTCATAATAAAAGATTTTTATCACCTTTATCAAATACTTTCAAAGACTTTATTCTTAGTCATCATATACCTGAATAGCAACATTGAAGATTAACCTTCAGTATATATGAACAAATTATTCTATTATAATATTTCTAGAAACTATGCTAAAATTATTATATTAAAAGAATTAAAATTTTAAGAAAAGATGTGATATTTTTGGATATAAAAAAAATAGATAGTAAAAACATTGCGAAAGTCGCAATCAGCATGGCCACCTCTACACGAGAAGAAGAAAAATCTCTAGAAGCAAAGTACAAAGAAAAAGGAATACTAACAGCAGCTGTTGATGTGGGAGGTAATATTAATCAATCAATTCCTAAAATCCTTGAAAGATCCTTGGTTGCCTCTAAACGTACACATATTATAAAAGATTGCCACATAGAAGAAGGTGCAGTTATTGGTGCTACCAGGGAAGCTCTTATGCAAGTTTTAGCTAAAGCTAACGGTCTAAATGTAGGTGGTAAAATTGGTATAGCAAGGTCAGGCGAACATCTTAGTGTATGTATTTTCATGAGTATAGGTTTATTACATTTAAATGAAGTTGTAATTGGTTTAGCCCATAGATCCTTATAGAAACAAGTGCACAGTTCATATTTCATAGTTCATAGTTCACAGTGCATAATTCACAGTTCACAGTAATTGATGATTTTCTTCCCGTAGGTCAGAAATTTTTTTATTTAAACGTAGTTACCATTGACAGCTTATAAAAAATAAGCTAGTATATTATTAAGTTTTACCCGTAGAAAATGAAGAGTACTTAAATAGAGTATCGGTCTTCATTTGTAGATTAAGTAAAAGATTTCCGAAGAAAAAGGAAATCATCCTTCATTGTGCATTGTAAATTGTGCATTGTGAATTGAATTAAATTGTAGGATAGTAGGACGGTAGTAAATATTGGTTATAACAGTATTGTTTTTTAATACTGCTTATTAATGATATCTAAACTCTCCTATTGGGAGAGTTTTTTATTTTTAAAAATTATAATAATTTTATTGGAGGATGGTAGTATGGTAGGAAAGAAAATTTTAGGGTTAGTAACAAGTGCTTTACTTATAACAAGTTTGGTTGGTTGCGGTAACAGTAATACTATAGGTTCAAATTCAGAAGAAGGTGAAAATACTAAATTCACCAAAATAGGTATAACTCAAATCGTTGAACATCCAGCATTAGACTCATCTAGAGAAGGATTCTTAGCTGCACTTAAGGACAATGGCTATGAAGAAGACAAAAATATTAAAGTTGATTTTCAAAACGCTCAAGGAGACATGCCTACAACTCAGACTATAGCACAAAAATTTGTAGATGATAAAGTTGATATGATTTTTGCAATTTCAACTCCCTCTGCACAAGCTGCTTACAATGCTACAAAGGAAATTCCAATTTTAATAACAGCAGTAACAGACCCTGTTGCAGCAGAACTTGTAGCCTCACTAGACTCACCTAAAACTAATGTTACAGGAACTTCAGATGCAACACCAATAGACAAGCAATTACAATTCATAGTTGATGAATTACCTAACGTGAAAAAGGTTGGTATTATGTACAATACCAGCGAAAGCAATTCAGAAATTCAAGTAAACCAAGCTAAAGAAGCTGCTTCCAAATTAGATTTAGAGATTGTAACACAAGGAGTAACTAGTGTTAATGATATTCCTCAAACTTTAAATTCTATGATAGATAATATAGATGCTATATATATCCCTACTGATAATATGATAGCTTCATCAATGCCTATAATCACAAGTACTTGCTTTGATAAAAACATTCCAGTTATCGCTTCTGAATCAGGTCAAGTAGATTCTGGTGCAATTGTTGCAGTAGGTATTGATTACTACCAATTAGGTTATGAGACAGGTTTAAAAGCTGTTGAAGTTATAGAAGGAAAAGCTACAAAAGATATCCCTGTTACTTTCCAAGAAGAAACTTCGGTTACTGTAAATCAAGATGCTTTAGATAAATTAGAAATAACTTTATCCGAAAATATTATGTCAAAAGCAGAAGTAATTACAGGAGGCGTTAACTAGTGACTTCATTCATCATAAGCACATTAGAGCAAGGATTTATTTTTGCTATCGTTGCATTAGGTGTTTACATCACTTACAAGATCTTAGATTTTCCTGATCTTTCAGTGGATGCAACCTTTCCTTTGGGAGCGTCGATTACAGCTTTATGCTTAACCAATGGAATAAATCCTTTAATAGCATGTATATTAGCATTCCTTGCTGGAATGATTGCAGGTTCAATAACTGGCTTCTTACATGTAAAGCTAAAAATAACAAACTTATTATCTGGTATTTTAGTTATGATAGGCTTATACTCAATTAATTTAAGAATAATGGGTAAATCAAGTATCCCTCTATTTAACGTAAAGACAGTATTTAATATTAATTTAGATAAAGTTATTATAATTGGTATCATTGCAGCCTTAGTAAAAATACTTTTAGATTTGTTTCTTAAGACAAAACTTGGCTTCTTACTTAAAGCTGTTGGAGATAATGAACAATTAGTTACTTCACTTGGGGTAAATAAAAATAGGATTAAAGTTATTGGATTAATGGTTTCAAACGGATTAGTAGCTTTAGCTGGATCAATTATGGCTCAATCCCAAGGTTTTTCTGATGTCGGTATGGGCGCGGGAACAGTAGTCATAGGTCTTGCTGCAGTAATACTTGGAGAGTCAGTATTAAAGAAAGTTAAATTTATCAAAGGAACAACCATGGCACTCACAGGTGCAATATTATATAAATTTGCTATAAGTTTAGCCTTAAGAGCCGGTCTACAACCAAATGATTTGAAGCTTGTAACTGCCTTAATCGTTGTTGTAATATTATCTACTAATAACTTAGAAAGCAAACAATTCATCAAGAAGATACACTGTTTATTAGAAAAACTATTTAATAGAAAACCCAAAAAAGCTGTATCTAACAAAGGTGGTGATAGAATTGCTTCAAATACAAAATCTACACAAAGTATTTAATGAAAATACCGTTAATGAAAATATAGTTTTTGATGACTTTTCATTAACAGTTGAAAAAGGCGATTTTATCACTATTATAGGAAGTAACGGGGCTGGAAAATCTACTTTATTAAACTTAATTTCAGGAACACTTAAATTAGATAATGGGTCAATTCTTCTAAATAGTAAAGAAATTAATAAACTTCCTGAGTATGAATGTACTAAAGCAATAGGTCGTGTATTTCAAAACCCTTCATTAGGGACTGCTCCTTCTATGACAATCTTAGAAAATATGTCAATGGCATATAATAAAGGTAAAAAATTTGGCTTAAGCTTCGGAATAGCAAAGTCTAAAATACCTTACTTTAAAGAACTTCTTTCAAGTGTTGGTTTAGGATTAGAAGAAAAACTATATACAAAGGTTGGTTTACTATCAGGGGGACAGAGGCAAGCATTAGCCTTAATTATGATAGTAATGTCAAAACCGGAAGTTTTACTTCTCGACGAGCACACAGCAGCTTTAGATCCTAAAACTTCTGAAAGAATAAATGAACTAACAAATTCTATTGTAACAAAAGAAAAAATCACTTCATTAATGGTTACTCATAATTTAAATCATGCCATACAAATGGGTAACAGATTAATTATGCTACATCAAGGTAAATGCATATTAGATATCTGTGGTGAAGAAAAGAAAAATTTAACAATAGAAAAATTACTAGAAAAATTTGAACACATTAAAGATAATGACTTAATAAGTGATAGAGCTTTATTTTCATAAGATTTACAAGGGGACTTTTTTATATAATTTGCAATGTTCAATTAAAAAGACGATTCTCAACTTTAGTCGAGAATCGTCTTTCATTTGTTTATTTATTTATTAATTAATAGATTTACGACACAAGGAGTAAATCCTCCTCAATTGTGCATTGTGTATTTTATTTTAAATCGCTTCTTGGTTTTCAAACTGGCTATTATAAAGATTTGCATAGAATCCATTTTGAGCAAGTAACTCTTTGTGGTTTCCTTTTTCTACAATATCTCCTTCATTCATAACTAATATCATATCCGCATCTCTAATTGTTGAAAGACGATGAGCTATAATAAAGCTAGTTCTGTTTTCCATTAAATTATTCATAGCCTCTTGAATCTGCACTTCTGTTCTTGTATCTACTGAACTTGTAGCTTCATCTAAAATAAGTAATTTAGGATTAGCTAGAATAGCTCTTGCAATTGTAATCAACTGTTTTTGTCCTTGCGATACATTTGATGCTTCTTCATTAAGAATCATATCATACCCACCAGGTAACATGTGTACAAAACTATCAACATGGGCAGCTTTTGCAGCTTCAATAACTTCTTCATCTGTTGCATCTAAACGACCATATCTTATATTTTCCATAATAGAACCATTATATAGCCAAGTATCTTGAAGTACCATTCCAAATTGATCTCTTAAATCTTTTCTTGTAAAATCTCTTATATCCACTCCATCTACTAAAATTGCCCCTGTATTTATATCATAAAAACGTAGCAAAAGCTTAACCATTGTTGTTTTACCTGCTCCTGTTGGTCCTACAATAGCAACCTTTTGCCCAGGATTTACTTTTGCCGAAAAATCATTAATTATAGTAATATCTTCTTTATATCCAAAATGTACGTTTTGAAATTCAACATGTCCTTTGACATCCACTTTAACAGGATTAGTTGTTTCGGCAATTTCATTTTCTTCATCTAAGAATTCAAAAACACGCTCTGCTGCTGCTGCAGTTTGTTGAAGAACATTTGAAACATTAGCTAATTGTGTTATTGGTTGAGTGAAATTCCTAACATATTGTATAAATGCTTGAATATCTCCGACTTCAATGGTTCTCTTTGCAGCAAGAGCTCCACCAAGCACACATACCGCTACGTAACCAATGTTTCCAATAATAGTCATAACAGGCATCATCATTCCTGATAAAAATTGGGATTTCCAAGCTGTTCCATATAATTGGTCGTTAAGTACTTCAAACTCTTCTAAACTCTTTTTCTCACCATTGAATGCTTTTACAATTATATGTCCACCAAATATTTCTTCGATATGACCATTTACATTTCCCAAATAATCTTGTTGTTGTTTAAAATACTTTTGAGAACGCTTCACAATAAGTATAACAACCACCATAGAAATTGGAATAATGGCAAGAGCTACTAATGTCATTAACCCACTAATACTAAGCATCATTATCAAAACACCAACTACTGTAACAGCAGATGTAATTAGCTGTGATAAACTTTGATTAAGTGTTTGACTGACAGTATCCACGTCATTAGTTACACGAGATAACACTTCCCCATTATTAGTAGTATCATAATAATTTAATGGCATATGGTTAATTTTTTGAGATATATCTTTTCTCATTTTATAGGTAACTTTCATTGCTACCCCCGACATTATAAAACCCTGGATATATGAAAATAATGCGCTTAATCCATATAAAGCAACCAAAGTAAGCATTATTCCTCCTATATAAGAGAAATCAACACCATCTGAAGTTCCAGCAACTTTACCCATAACTCCTTCAAAAATTTTAGTTGTTGCTTTTCCTAGCAATTTTGGCCCATAGATTCCAAAAGCCGCACTAGCAATTGCAAATATGAAAACTACTATAAAAGAGATACGATATTCTTTTAAATATGATATGAGTCTTTTCATAGTACCTTTGAAATTACGAGCCTTAGCTCCACCCATCATACCAGGTCCCATACCGCCTGGTCCACGTCCCATCCCTCTAGAACGTTTTGCTCTATTATTTATAGATTTATCTTGTTCGCTCATGCTAATTCCTCCTTAGACAATTGTGAAAGGGCAATTTCTTTATAAGTTTCACAAGTAGTCATCAATTCTTCATGTGTACCTATACCAACCATTTCACCATCTTCAAGTACAATTATCTGCTCTGCATTTTTTATTGTTGATATTCTTTGAGCCACAATTAAAACAAGACTATCTCCTGTTTTTTCTCTTAAAGCTCTTCTTAAAGCTGCATCTGTTTTGAAATCTAATGCAGAAAAACTATCATCAAATATAAATATTTTAGGTTTCTTAACTAAGGCTCTTGCTATAGACAATCTTTGCTTTTGTCCACCAGAAACATTAGCTCCCCCTTGAGAAATTTCTCTTCTAAATCCTTCTTCTTTTTCATTTATAAACTCCATTGCTTGAGCTATTTCAGAAGCTTCTTTCATACTCTCTTCATCTGCATTTTCATCTGCATACTTTAAATTTGACTCAACAGTTCCACTAAATAATGATGCCTTTTGAGGAATATAACCAATTACATCTCTAACATCATGCTGAGTTACTTCTCGAACATCTACTCCATCAATAAGAACTTGACCCTCTGTTACATCATAAAAACGAGGAATCAAATTTATAAGTGTCGTCTTTCCTGAACCAGTCGCTCCTATTATAGCTGTAGTTTTACCAGCTTCAGCTTTAAAACTTATATTTTTAATCATATCTTCTTCAGCACCTGGATATTTAAATGACACATTCTTAAATTCTAAATTGCCTTTTAACTCTTTAGAAAACTGTTTTGGCTCTTTAGGATCAACAATAGTAGGTTCAACCTCAAGTACTTCTGCGATACGCTCTGCTGATACAGAAGCTCTTGGTATTAAAATAAACATCATTGAAAGCATTAAGAACGCAAATATTATTTGAATAGCATACTGCATAAATGCCATCATATCTCCGACCTGCATAGCAGAGTCAGCAATTTGATGTGCTCCAACCCATACAATCAGTACAGTTACACCATTCATAATTAGCATCATTGCAGGCATTAAAAATACCATAACCCTGCTTACAAATAAATTTGTATTAGTAAGGTCTTTATTGGCTTTGTCAAAACGTTCTTCTTCAAATTTTTGTGTATTAAATGCACGAATAACCATCATTCCAGAAAGGTTTTCTCTTGTAACCATATTTAAACGGTCAACCAACTTTTGTATTGCTTTAAATTTAGGTAATGCAATTGAAAATACTATAGCTATAATTCCAACTAAAAGTATAACAGCAAGCACTATAATCCAAGACATAGATGTACTTTTATCTAATGCCTTTATAACACCCCCTACTCCCATGATAGGTGCATAAAAGACCATACGAATCATCATTACCATTAATGTTTGTATTTGAGTAATATCATTTGTACTCCTTGTAATTAAAGAAGCAGTTGAAAATTTATCGAATTCTACATTAGAAAAATTCTCTACTTTAGTAAATATACTTTTCCTTAAATTCCTTCCTAATCCCGCAGCAATTCTAGATGCAATAAATCCAACTGTAATAGATGCAACTGCTCCAAGTAAAGAAACTAAAAGCATAATTCCACCCATTTTTAAAATATAATTACTTTGAAGTTTATCTGTATCTAATCCTAATTCTTCATAGTTAGCCTTTACTATTGTTGCTCCTGCTGTAGTAAGCATAGCTTCATCCATTGCTTCTATTTGTGAGGTGAATGAAGATAGCATCTGTTCTCTCTGCTCATCTGGCATTTGTGAAATCATAGAAAACAAATCTGTTCCTTCTGGTAGAGTCATTCCATTAACTTCAATTTCTTTACCCTCAGAACCAGTCATCATTTCTTCAATACCAGCAACAGACATTAATGCTTTAGATAAAACAGGTTCTAATTCACTTATCTCCTCATCATTTAAATCTTTTAAAACATATACATTTTCTCCATCAATATTAGGATAATCTTCTAAATAATTATTATATTCATCATCTGAAGCATCCATTAGTTCATAACTACTAAGTACTTTCTCTTTGTTTTCTGTGTTTAAAAATAAAGTAAGCTTATCCATATCTTTTTCTAGAATTATTTCTTGTGCTACATTATCTACCCCACCTTGCTGAATCCCTATATTAATAATATTAGACATATAATCTGGCAAAGCTAAATCTGTCATAGCTTGCACAAATAAAAGGGAAACTGCAATTAGGAGAGATATTGTAAATGGTTTTAAAAATTTTATAAGTTTACGCATATTTTACCTACTCCTTGTTATTTTTTTCTTCTTTAAATCGATTTATTAATTCATCTAAGGTTTTTAGTCCATTCATTACTTCATTCATTTCTTCTGGTGTAGCATAATTAATAACTTTTGATACATAGCTTTCTAAAACTGTAAAATGACATTTCCATTCTTCTTTAAATTGTTCTGTTAAATCAACTATAACAACACGTCGGTCTTCTTTAGACCTTTTTCTTTCTACAAAACCATTCTTTTCTAGTCTATCGATAATTCCTGAAATTGTGCTATTAGATAAGCACATTTTCTGACTGAGGTCACTGATTTTCATTGCACCATGATGACCTAAAATACCAACTAGCATACCTTGGGTGCCAGTTAAATTCTCATCTTTAAATTGTTCTTCAAAATTCTGTCTTATTGAATTTTTTACGTTTTTTAGAATTCTTAAAATTTCATAAGTAGTATCTATTTCATTCAACTATTATTCACCTCCTAATCTCACTCCAAAAGTGTATTTCGCATTCAATTATTTCGCATTCAATTATTTCGCATATAATTATTTCGTATCCGAAGTAATTATATACTAACTATTTCCTTTTGTAAATAGTTAGTATATAAATTCGGTACTGACGGTAAAGGTATTATGGATTTTGAAATTATAAAAAATAATTTTATTCCTAATTAATTAAGTAAATTTAATATTTATCATAAGGTTTCCACAAAAAATAGAAGCGAAATTAATCGCTTCTATTTTTACGTTTAGCGTAATTATTGCTTGGCACTTTTTAATACTTTAGTGCCTGGCACCGGTTGGGTTTTTATTTATTATTCGACTGCATCAGCAATAGATTGCAAATCTTTTATGGTAATGTTTGCTTTGTCAAAAGTAATTATACCCTCATCTCTCATATTACCCATTTCTCTGGATAATGATGGTCTTGAAACATTAAGAAATTCTGCAAGTGCATTTCTGCTTAGAGGAATTTTAAAACTAAGATTATTATTTTTCTTATATTGTTCTAATAAATAATTACTTATTTTTTCTCTCAAAGTTTTCATAGCAAGATATTCAACTTTTTTATTCAATGAAAGTGCCTTATCTGATAATATTTTCAACATATTTACAATTAAATCTCTATGACTACTACAAGCTCTTGGACATTGGGTTACTATTTTTTCAGGAGGTATAAACATAATCTTGCAATCCTTTTTTACATATACACTAGAAGGCCAATTTTTTTTCTTCGAAAAAGCTGCTACTTCTCCAAACATACTTCCTTCATTTAGAACTGCCATAATCATTCTATCTCCATTAATATTTTCCTTTAGAATAGCTACTTGCCCCTGTAAAATCACTCCTACTCCAGTAAGCTCATCACCAGCCATAACTATAAATTCATCTTTTTTATAATTAACTATCCTTGGATTTATACAAGCAATCATACCTTTGAGTTCCATATCTTCTATCCCATTAAACAAAGGGATTTTATTTAAATCTTCCATACTATTCCTCCGCCACTATCTAAAATATTTATCTTAATTATATCATCTATAGAATTAATATAACACTTTATATTGTAATTTAATATTGCATTCTGTATATACCTACTCTAAACTATACTTATATTTCAGAGGAGGTATTAATATGAGTTCACAATGTACAAGATGCAGTAATAATTTATGTGCTAAAAAAGTACCTATTTTCAAAACATTAGATGATAAACAAATAGTAGATATTATAAAAATGACAGGCCATAAAGAATTCAAAAAAGGTGAAATTTTATGTAATGAAGGCGAAATAACATCTTCTCTTTTTATTATAAATGAAGGAAAAGTGAAATTATCAAAAATAAATAAAGAAGGAAAAGAACAAATTTTAAGAATTTTGTCTAATGGTTCTTTTTTCGGGGAATACTATCTTTTAAGCGATTATGAAGCTTATAATTTTTCTGCTTATGCCATTACTGATGTAAAAATATGCACTCTTGCAAAAAAAGATTTAGATATTATTATAAAAAATAATCCTGAAATTGCAATAAGAATATTAGGTGAGGTTTCTAAACGACTTACAAATACAGAAAATCTAGTACAAAGTCTTTCAACTAATGATACTGAAAGTAGAATTGCTTATGTGCTTCTTGATTTAGCTGATAAATATGGTATTACTATTGAACAAGGTATAGAAATAACTATGCCTATTACAAGAGAAGAAATGTCAAAATATGCTGGTGTAACAAGAGAAACAATCAGTAGAAAACTACATAAGTTTGCTGATGAAAATCTAATAACCCTTGAAGGAAATAAAATTATTATAATTAATAATTTTGAAACTTTAAAAGAATATATATAATTTGAT
This sequence comes from Clostridium sp., assembly GCA_030626065.1. GTDB lineage: Bacteria > Bacillota > Clostridia > Clostridiales > Clostridiaceae > Clostridium_AF. The sequence goes on from DAOUPR010000001.1 coordinate 27,915, forward strand.
TTCAATCACATTTCTTTTCTATAAAATATCCTATACTTAACTTAATTAATAGTTGCCGACTAATAAAACATTTAAATTATAGGAGGAAAGAATAATGAAAGATATTAAATTAAACGAAAAGACTTATTGGGTAGGTAAAAATGATAATAGAGATGTTCCCTTCCACAGGTTAATATTAACTAAAGGAACAACTTACAACAGCTATCTATTAGATACACAACTTCCAACAATCATCGATACTGTTGATATGCAATTTGGAAAAGAATATGTTGAAAATCTTGAAAAATTAATTTCATTAGATAAAATAAAATATATAGTAATAAATCACACTGAACCTGATCATTCAGGAGGTTTAATGTTACTTTCTAAAAAAGCGACTAATGCAACTATTGTTTGTAGTGAACATGCTGTTTATGAACTGAAAGAAATGTACAGACTTCATAATAGAGAATTCCTGGTTGTAAAAACTGGAGATAAATTAGATATTGGCGGTAAAACTTTAAGCTTCATCGAAACTCCATATCTCCATACAGAAGAAACAATGGTAACCTATTGCGACAAAGATAAAATTCTATACAGTTGCGACATATTCAGTACACATATTGCCAATGAGGAATTATTTAATGATTTAGCAAAAGAAGATATTACAGAAGACTTTAAAGTTTATTACTCATTAATAATGAACCCGCACAGATTATATGTTCACGATATGCTTTCAAAAATAAAAGACCTTGACATTAAAATAATTGCTCCTTCTCACGGATATGTACTTCGTGACGATGCTAAAAAATACATTTCTCTGTATGAAGAAATGAGCAGAAATACAGATACTGATAAAAAAGCACTTATCTTGTATAGTTCAATGACTGGCAATACTAAAAAAATAGCTGATAAAATCAGTGAAATTTATTCTGAGAATAATATTAATATTTCAGCTATAAATGTAAATAAAACTTCTTTAGAAGAAATACAAGAAAAAATTATAGAATCAGATATAATTTTCTTTGGTACTTCCACAAGATATGCAGATATGATTGGAAATTTAGAAGTTGTCTTAAAAGAGCTAGCTTCTATGGATTTACAAGATAAAATTGGTGTTGCTTTTGGTTCATATGGTTGGAGTGGAGAACCAATTGAAATAACACAAGATTATCTTAAAGCCTCAACATTAGAAACTTTAGAGACATCACACGTGATTAAAACAACAGGAATGACAGATGTATACTTCCCTATTAGACTTAGATTTTCTCTAAACGAAGAAAATAAAAAAATACTTACAAGAGCCATAAATTACACTATAGAAAGAGTACTATCAAATTAAGTAAATACAAATATACTATAAATTTCATCATTTATAAGAAACTCACCTCTGCTATCATTACAGTGTGCGTTTCTTTTCATTTTTAAAAATATCTAAGTCCATACCTATGACTATGTAGCCTCTTGTTAATCCAATATTTATACTATATAATTGATAGATGAAAGCGAGGTACAAAAATGAACTCAATTACAATTGAAGAGGCCTACAAGCGAAATGATGTAGTATTCATTGATGTTAGAACAAAAAAAGAATATGACGAAGATTGCATTAATGGCGCTATTAATATACCTATTTTTGATGATGAAGAACGAAGCAAAATAGGATACATATATAAGCAAGTCAGTAAAGAGGAAGCTATGACACTAGGCTTAGAGATTGCTTCTAAAAAATTACCAGATTTTTATGCTAAATTAAAAGAATTTCAAAAACAAAGAAAGAAAATTGTAATCTATTGCTGGCGTGGTGGAATGAGAAGTACATCTGTAGCTACTGTTATGGCTCTAATGAAATTACAAGTATTTCGATTAGAAGGCGGATACAAAAGCTATAGAAGCTATATAAGAGAACAATTTAATAAACTAGAAGGTAAATTAAATTTTATTGTTCTTCAAGGTGGCACCGGAGTAGGAAAAACTGATATTTTACAATCTTTAGAGGAAAAAGGTTATCCAGTTATTGATTTAGAAGCTTATGCTAATCATAGGGGTTCAACCTATGGGGCAATAGGCCTAGGAGAACAAACCTCACAAAAACAATTTGAAGGTATTCTTTATCATAAATTAATGGAATATAAAGATTCCTATATGTTTATTGAAGCAGAAAGTTCAAAAGTGGGACGGAGAGATGTTCCAAAGCCCGTCTATGATGCATTATTAAATGGAACATATATACAAATAACTTGTGCTATGGAACTTCGAGCCAAAAGATTAGAAAACACTTACGTTTCTATCGATAACAATGTTTCAGATTTAATTGAAGCTACCACTAAAATTAAACGTTATCTCTCTTCCAACGATTACGACGCAATAATTTCACACATTAAAGCAAAGGAATTCAAAGAAACTGCTGTCATTCTTTTAGAAAACTACTATGATAATTTATACAATAAATGGTCAAAAACAGATCATCTAATTTGCACTATCAATGCAGATAATGTTGACTCAGCAGTAACTGAATTAATTGAAGTATATAATAAAATCAACAAATAAATTACCCATATTGAAACTTTATTTTTTATACTTATATACAAACTCTGCAAAAGCTTCAAAAGTGAATTCCTTCTGATTAGAAATGTCCTCATTCACCATTTTAAAAAAACATGAAGGAATCTCTTTTTCCCTTAGATTCTTTTCTATACAAAGAGTACACCCCTCTTTATGATTAGTAGGATGATAAGGGCATTGCAAATCTCCACAAGTACAAAATTTTATATTTTTCATAATAAATTCTCCTTTTATTTTTTCATCTCTTTCATTAACATCTATTTCAGATACAAATTCTCTTGCTATTTAATTTTATCTACTGATAAATCTATTTCATCACCATAATCTTGATAAATATCAATACAATGACCATATAGCTAAAAGTCCTACCAGAATTAAAGAACAATTTATTTAAAATTTTTATCTGAATTCACAATCTATTAAATGGTCATTTACTACACCTACAGCTTGTAAATAAGCGTAAATTATCGTAGATCCTACAAACTTCATCCCCATTTTTTTTAAAACTTTACTTACTCTATCTGATAACTCTGTCGTAACCGGCATTTCTTCCATTGTAGACAACTGATTAACAATTTGTTTTCCATCTACAAATTCCCATAAGAAATCGTTGAAACTACCATATTCCTTCTGTATCTGTAAAAATATTTTTGCATTTTCTATGGAGCTTTCTACTTTTCTACGATTACGAATTATCCCAGTGTCTTTTAATAATTCCTCTACTTTATTCTCATCATATGAAGCTACAACCTTTGGATCAAATCCATCATAAGCCTTTCTATAAGTTTCTCTTCTATTTAAAATAGTTTGCCAAGAAAGCCCTGCTTGAGCTGATTCTAAAATCAGAAATTCAAAAAGTACTTTATCATCATGCACTTCTTTTCCCCAATCTTCATCATGATATTTAATCATTAATTCGTTTTTACCTGCCCAATCGCATCTTTTGACCATAAGTATCACCTCTGATTATATTATACAATTTTTCTTTTAGTATGTATATTAAAAGAACTACTTCCATTCAACACCATCTAAATTACATTATAAGTATTGAAAGTTACTATTCCTTATTTTTTCTATTGCATAAGAAAAATAAATATCTTTTCCTATACAACAAAAGTAGCTTTACTTAGCTACTTTTAAATGTTTATAAATTATAATTTATTACTAATAAATTGGTTAAACCACAAATTATATAAATATATCAGTAAAACACCAATATTATTTTTATCTATTTTAACACTTTATAGTTAAAATACTCAAAATCAGCATAGAAATCATGATGTCGCATATCAATTGTCTGCATTCCTATAAATGCTCCTGTAAATCCCATAGGTTCAACATAATCATCTGATAAAATTGATGAATCATACTCTCCAGGGAACTCAACAAATTTATCTTTTACTGCATAATAGAACTTAACTTTATCATATTTCACAACTAATTTCAGCCCAATGCTTCCAAAGTAATCAATTTCAATTTCTTCAAGTTTAAAGTTTGACCTGTCAACACATAAAAGACCAAGCGAGTACTTTTCAGTATCCTCATCAAAACTCAATCTAAAGAAATATTGATTATTCTCGTCATATCTATAAGTGATACCTGCCATATGATGAAAACTTTGGGGTTTACACTCAAATCGTGTTTCTGCTTCAAACATAAAATCTGTTTGTCTTCTTGCAACAAGAGTTTGTACATGTCGCGACATAATAGATTCTCTACCATAAAGCCTTAAGTATCCTTTTCTTTCATCTACAGTCATTAAATTACCAAGAGGTATTCTAAGTGTTTGAAAATCCTTCAAGAAATCATTACTATCAAAAGTATATTTTATATCATTATTTACATTTTTTTTGATACTACCTTCAACTTCGATATAATCTTGAGGATCGTGACATGGTCCATTATTAGAATCAATATATGGCCATCCATCTTGCCAAACTAATCTTTGTATTGATGTTTCACGACCTAACACACATCGGTCTGTTCCTGGAAGTGGACGTCCACAAAGATGTACAAGAAACCACTCTCCTTTTTCGTTTTTGCACATACTTGCATGCCCTGCTTTTTTTATATAAACATCCTTGTTATAACTTGTAACCAAAGGATTACTTGGATGTGTTTGATAAGGGCCAAGTACATCTCTACTACGTGCAATTGTTACTGCATGCTCATATGATGTTCCACCTTCTGCTGTCATTAGATAATAATATTCACCAACCTTATAAATATGGGGCCCTTCTGTTATCCCAATACTAGTTCCTCTATAGATCTTTTGTACTTCCCCAACTAGACACTGGTTTTTTTCATCAAATTCTTGCATAACAATCCCCGCAAAACGTTGAAGATTATCTTTTCGGTAATCCCATTCCATATTAATATACCAAACTATACCATTATCATCATGGAAAAGTGATGCATCAAAACCACTACTGTTCATATAAAGTGGTTCACTCCACTCTCCATCTATTTTGTCACAAGTTGTTAAATAATTAGGTGTATCTTTAAAGGCTGTATCATTACCCCAACTCTTAACATCAGTATATATAAGATAGAATTTCCCATCTTTATGAGTTAAACATGGAGCCCAAATACCACCAGATGATGGATTTCCTTTCATATTCAAAAGACTAAGCCTATTAAGAGGACGTGCTACAACCTCCCAATTAACAAGGTCTTTCGACGCATGAATTTGCACACCAGGAAACCACTCAAAAGTACTTGTTGCTATATAATATGTGCCATTTGCATAGCAAATAGCTGGGTCAGGGTTAAACCCTCTTAATATAGGATTCTCAATCCTTGTCTGCATTTCCAACACTCCTTATAGTTTTCTACATTCATTTCCTCATCATTAAGTTTACTAACAATTTCAAAATAACCATTTAAATAATTAATTCTTTTTTCATCATGTACTTTACCTTCTTAAAGCTTATCATCCCAGATACTTTCTATATAACTATCTTTAGTTTTTGTGCCTTCTATTTGGTATTACGATGTAGCCACTCCAAACAAAAATCTTTCGAGAACATATTGTTTCCTCCTATTCTTTAACTCCGCCTAATGTAATTCCTCTAATAATGTATTTAGACAAGAATAGATACGTAATTAAAAGTGGGAATACTGATAAAGATAATCCTAAATAAATACCACCGTACTCAGTACTATAAATATCTGCTTTTAATAGCTGAACAAGCATTGGTAGTGTATATTTACTTTCACTTGTTAATAGGGTTAATGGCATTAAATAGTTATTCCACGAAGCCACTATCCCAAATATACCCATAGTTGCTAGAGCTGGCTTCATAATTGGTAACATGATTTTATGAAATATTTTTAGTTCTCCTGCTCCATCAATACGTGCTGCATCAACTAATTCCTTTTGGAATGAACCGAGCAAATATTGTCTTAAGAAAAATATAGTCGGTGGAGAAGCTATTGCTCCCAAAATTAACGGAATAAATGAATCTACTAAGTTTATATCCAGCATAAAACGATAAAATCCAACCATGCTAAGTTGTGCAGGTATCATCATTACAACAAGTATTATAGTAAATAAGGCTTTACGTCCTTTAAATTCATAAGCCACAAGACCATAGGCAGCCATTGCTGAGAAATATATTCCTAATATAGTTGATGAAAAGGCAATTATCGCACTATTTTTTAAACCTTTCCAAATACTGAATCCACGTCCTGTTAAAATATCCCAGTTGTATTTCAAAAACTTACTTGGGAAAAGGGAAATTCCTTGTTGGATTTGTTCTGTAGAACGTGTTGCATTTACAAACATCAACCAAAATGGCATAATACTTAGACAAACTAAAATGATAAGCAATATATAAATAAAAAACTTTTTAATTCTTTGGCCTGTTGTTTCCATTTAAACACTCCTCCTATCATCTTGCCTGAAAATCTTAAAGATAATTATGCTAATAATAGCAATAAGGATGAATAGTAATATAGATGCAGCTGCAGCTATATAATAGTTACGTCCACCTGTAAATGCTTGCTTATAAATATACATAGTCATAGTTTGAACTGAATTACTCGGTGCCCCACCTGTCAAAAGGAATGGAATATCAAACATTTGCATACCACCAATTAATGATGTAATAAGTGTATATAATAAAATTGGTTTAATAAGTGGTATTGTTATTTTCCAAAACATTTGTTTTGAAGTGGCTCCATCTACCATTGCAGATTCGTAAAGTGATGGTGAAATACCAATAATTGCTGCCATTAATATAATCATTGTATGACCATACCACATCCAGAATTGTATAAATGCAACTGTTCCTCTTGTAATACCTTTACTTCTAAAGAAATTTACTGGTTCACTAATCCATCCAAGGTTTTGCATGATTTGATTTAATGGACCAGATGGATATCCAAATATTGCATAAAAAAGAACTGATACTGACGCCGCAGTAATAATATTGGGTAAATATAAAGTAACCTTAAAAAATCCAGTTGCTCTTATTTTTAATTTAAGGTCTGTAAACCAACTTGCTAAAAGTAACGAGAGCACTAGCTGTGGAATGAAGTTCATCATCCAAATTATCCAGGTATTAGCAAAGGCTTGTCGAAATAATTTATTATTAAATAAAGCCGTATAATTCTTAAATCCAACATATTTATATTCAGTTGCCCATCCTGCTAAATCTGTAAAACTTAAATTAACCGTGTATAAAATAGGATATAATTGAAAAATTAAGAATGCAATAACAAATGGAGCTACAAAGAAATAACCATATTTAGAATATGAAACTACTTGTTTCTTTTGTTTTTTTTGTTTTTTTTCTTTCTTTATTTTATTCTTACTTAAAACTGCTTCCCCCGTCATACTAAAACCTCCTTATATCTAGGAAGTAGAACTCTTCCTAATCTTTAGGTAAGTTCTACTTCCTTATAATTGTTGATTTTACAATATTCTAAAATATTTGGTACACATACTTTTGTATTTAATACTAGTCTATTGCAATATTAGGAAAAGCGTTTTGTACTTCGGCTTTAAAATCTTCCATAGCTGTATCTAAATCTTTTTCACCATTTGAATAAGCTTCTAATTCTTCACCTAATAAGGTTTGAATATCATAATCACTACCTTGAAGTTTTGATGCATCAATATTTGGTGCCATTTCAGCAAATGCAGCATAATGGTTTTGACCAGCTAAGAATTCTTCTGAGAAATCATCTTTAACATTATCAACTACAACTTGATCTGATAAGAAATCACCTTTCTCTGTTGCCCATTTGGTTAAGAATTCATCATTAAGTGTTAAGTATTCAACAAGGTCTGCTCCAGCTTCTTGCATTTCTGTTCCTTCACGAAGACCAACCCATGTTCCTCCCCAGAAGTATGGTGATGGTCCTTGAACCATTCCCCAGTCACCTAAAGTTGAAGTTCCATCAGTTGCATTTTCTGCATTTGTTTTAAGTACATAATGTAATCCCCAAGTTGGTAATAAATATCCAAATACATCATTTCCACTCATACTAGCAAACCAAGCTTCACTCCACTGCTCAGCATCTGCAGTTAATCCTTCATCTTCTAATGTTTTTGCTATTTCAAATAACTCAGTAATTTTATCATCAATCACAAGTGTATCATCTTCAACCCAAGCATGCTCACGAGCTGCATAGAATACTTGTACTAAATCTCCAGTACCAGAAATCATGTGTACTTCTCCATTAGATTTTTCATCTATTGTTCTTGCTGCATCAAGGAATTTATCAAAATCACTTATAAGCGCTTGTACTTCATCTGGTTCAGACACTCCCAAGTATTTTTCTGCTAATGAACGACGATAGAAGAATGCACCCGGTGTTCCTTGCCATGAAAGACCTTTAAGTACCCCATCTTCATCTTTTGCAACATCTAATACGTAAGGAAGAGTATCTCCTGCTTTTTTATCAAGACCAGTTTTTGATATATCCATTGTGAATGGAGATTCAACATATTTTTTAACAAATGCTGCTTCCATTGCAAATACGTCTGGAGCATTTTTACCTGATGCTAAAACAGGATCAAGTTTTGTTTGATAGTTCTCTGTTGGAACTACTACAACTTCAATATTATAATCAAGATCTGGATTATCCTTCAAATAATAATCCTCTATCATACCTTTTATTTCATCCGTAAATGTCCAAACAACTAAAGTCTTGTCCGCATCTGCATTTCCAAGAGTGGCAGTTTCTGTACCATTCCCTTCTTCTTCTGCATTCGCTTCATTACCTTCATTTGAATCATTGGCAGGTGCATTATTGTTACCCCCACAAGCTACAAGTGACACCATCATCATTAGCGTCATTAACAATGCAATAATTTTTTTCATCTTTACAACCCCTTTTTGAATATTTTTTTAATATATGAAAATATAAAGACCAACTGACATAATTGCTCTATTATATTTTTCAATCATTATTTAAATATTTCTTAACTGGTTTGAAAAATGTCCAAAAAACTCCAAATGACATAGTGCTTATTACTTAACCGGTTTAGTTAATTTGAAAAATATTAGACCAAAACATAAATATTCCTTTATTTTCTAAATAAAGCCTAATAATTTAATGTCGAGGTCTGTAAGCGTTTTCCTAGACAGATTAAGTAAATTATACAATAAGAAACCGCCCAAATCAAGTATTTTTTTACTATATTGGTTTTTTTTACTATATTGGGTTTTTTTCTTTATTTGGTTGAGTCCCGTTCTATCAATTTAACCGGTACTTGTATTACAACATTTTCTTCGTCAGGTTTTTCAATTTGACGTAATAATTGTTGTACCGCTATTTTACCCATTTTATTTGTATTTTGCTTTATTGTAGTTAAAGATGGAGTTATTATTTCTCCTAATTCGATACCATCAAAACCAACAACAGCAATATCTTCTGGAATCTTATATCCATGTTCTAAAATACATTCAATTCCACCTAATGCAGAATAATCATCCGGATACACAATTGCACTTGGAATTTCTTTTGCCTTCTGAAAAAGAAGATTTGTTCTATTATAAGCATCAGTTTTAGAATAATATACTCCTTCTATAAGATTATATTTCCCTTCATCTAAAAAATCATCATTAGCCTTTGTAAAACTTTCTATTCTTTGGTCTGTTACATAACTACTATCACCATAAATATATGTAATATTCTTATGCCCCTGGGCTTTTAAATAATATACAATTTTACGCATACCATCAACATTATCTGATTTAACTGTACTTACTGTATCAAAAATATGGTCAATTGCTACAACAGGCATTTCACTTTCAACAAGTTCCTTTACCGCTTTCGCCCTAAAATCAACACATGCAATAATAATACCATCACATCTTCTATATCGAGCATGTTCGAGATAAGTAGTATCTCTTCCTGCAATGCTTTGTGCAATAAAAGTAATATCATAACCATTAAACTCTGCTTCTTGCTTAATGCTTTCTAAAATTCTCGAAAATAGATAATGAGTAAATCCACTATGTTGACTATCTTCAAATAGCACTCCAATATTCCATGTTTTATTTGTTGATAAAGCAATAGCTTGAGAATTAGGAGAATAACCCATTTCTTTAGCAACCCGATGAATTTTCTCTTTTGTTTTAGCACCAATATCTGGTTTATCATTAAGTGCTTTTGAAACTGTTGCAGGCGCATATCCTGTTTTCTTTGCAATATCATATATTGTAACCATAACATCACCTACCTCATAAATATACATACCTTAATATTATCATATTTATAATACTTATAGAATATTATATTTAATATTGCAATTTGTACCTTTGTTCAATTACTTTAACCATTTTATAAACTAACTGATTATATGGCGTTGGAACTCCAACTTTGAATAATTTAATCTGTAAAAATAAAATAAGTTTAAATTCTAACGTATTTCTTGCCACCTCGCCCCTCTTTTTTACATTTCTTTAATATAATTATTTTTTGTATTAAACTTTTCTATATTTAACTTGTTTTTTGTTATTTTTTATTATATACTATTACTATAATAACAGATATAAAACTCGATAATAGCAAAATTAGTGAAAGCTAATGACGCAAAGCTAAAGGGACTAACGTGTTTGAACAAAACATCATGTCAGCCAGTTGCCGAAGGTTTGAGAAAAACTCATACCTTAGAAGTATGAGATTTTTTTATCATCAGGAGGTAAAAAATTGCTTTCTTTGAAAAATAAGACTAATGGTACTATAGTAGTTTCTAACGTAGTTGAGGCCAATAATTTCTTTAAAAGATTAAAAGGCTTAATGTTTACAAAAGAATTATCCTCTCAAACTGCAATGTATATTCGCCCTTGTAACGGCGTACATACATATTTTATGAACTACGCTATTGACGTTTTATATCTTGATATTAATAATAAAATCATTGCCATTGATAAAGATATGAAGCCCTGGAAATTAGGAAGACTCCACAAAAATGCAGTAGCTGTAGTAGAACTATCTAATGGAATGATTGAAAAAAATCATGTAGAAATAGGTCATGTATTAGAACTTATTTAAAGAGGAGGTTTACTTATGTTAACTAAAATCAAAGGTTTATTTGTAGAAGAACAAGGACAAGGTATGACAGAATACGGACTAGTTTTAGGAGTAGTAGCCATTGGAATAATAGCTGCTCTAGTACTTCTAAGAGATCAAATTAGTACATTAATCAATAGTGTTGTTACAAACTTAAGTACCAATACCCCTTAAACATAATAGTAATAATTTTAAACCACTAATAAATTAATACCACAAAACTCCATTTAAACAACCATAGTTATCTAATATAAACAACCAATCAATACCACTGTTGATTGAAAAGTAAACATTAAGCTACCCACACAAAAGGCCTTCCACTAAATGGACGGCCTTTTGTGTAAAAGAGGTGAAGAAAATGATTTTAGATATAATATTAATTTCAATTTTAATTATATGTTTCCTTACAGATTTAAAATATCAGAAAATTTATAATAAAATAATTTACCCCACTCTTCTTACTGTAATAGTAATTCAGATAATATCAAGCGGTTTTAGTGGGTTTAAGACATCTATATTAGGTTTTATTGTAGGCTTAAGCATACTATTAATACCATATTTTTTAGGTGGAATAGGTGCTGGCGATGTAAAACTATTAGCTCTAATCGGTGCAACAAAAGGAAGTATATTTGTTCTAAATACTGCCTTGTATATGGCATTAATTGGTGGCATAATTGCCCTTCTAATTATTGTATATAAAAAAGAACTAAAAAACTTCTTTAAAACAATTGTAACTTGGATATCTTCTTTATTTAATGGAGTTAAATATAAAATTGAACAACCTACTTCATCACTAACACAAAAGTATCCCTACGGTATTGCTATTGTTGGAGGAGCTCTTATCTGCTTTTTCTTTAAAGGAGCATGGATAATATGAAAATAAAAAAAGGCCAAGCAATGGTGGAAATAGCAATAGTTCTTCCTATCCTTATACTTCTTTTATGCTCTATTATTGATTTCGGAAGAATCCTTTATTCATCAATGCATTTAAATCTAATAACACAAGAAGCTGTAAGAATGAGCGCCCTAGGTAATAGTGACTATGAAATAGGTACGTATATAAATACTAATGTTGATCTTCCTGACAAAGATACAATAGTTATAGATATTTCACCAATCGATTCGGTAAGAAATTCAGGAGATTATGTTACTTTAAAAATAACCTATGAAATTAATTATATAACTCCAATTATTAGTAGCTTCATTCCATCCCCCTTTGAAGTAAGTACTCAATCTACTATGAGAGTGGAATGAATGTCAATTAAAAATGCACAATGCACAATGCACAATTATTGATGATTTTCTCCCTTTGGTCGAAAATCTTTATTTGAATAGTAGATTTTGCGTTGCAAAATCATCCTTAAACTGTGCACTGTGAACAGTGAACTATCAACTATGACCCTTGCACTGTTAAATAAAAGCAGGTGAAAAACTATGTTATTAAAAAAAAGAAACCTAATAAACGAAGAATCCGGAAGTGTTGTAGTCTTTTTTTCACTTTTCTTAGTGATACTTATGGGAATAGCTGGTTCTGTTATTGACGTGGGTATTTTATACAATACTAAAAGCCATTTAAAGAAAACAGCTCAGGCTGCTGTTTTATCAGGTGCTCAAGAACTTCCCAATAGCAATTCTTCCGTTAATTATGTTGTCAATCAAATACTATTAGCCCATGGAGAAGAAAATAATATTAAAAATTTATCAATAGAAACAACTACAACCTATAAACTTACATTAACCTTAGAAAAAGAAGTTCCTTTATATTTTCTAAAACTTTTTAATATTGATAGTCAAAAGATACAAGTTACCTCCTCTGCAGAGTTGGCTCCTATGAGTGCCGGCAATGGTGCTGTTCCTCTTGGAATTGATAAAAATATTCCTCTAGAATATTTTAAAGAATATACCCTAAAAGTAGATTCTGGAGATTCAGAGTATGGTAATTTTGGTATTTTAGCTCTTTCAGGACCTGGTGCAAAACTTTATGAACAGGACCTTCGATATGGCTATGATGGTGAACTACATATAGGAGATATTATTGATACACAAACAGGTAATATTGAAGGAAAAACGCGTGATGCAATAGCTTTTAGATTAAGCTCATGCAATCATCCAATTGATGATTATACCAATAGAGATTGTTCTAGAATTATTCTAGTTTTAGTTTATGAACCACATAAATTTTCTGGAAATCAACTTGACCAGGTGAAAATAACTGGATTTGCATATTTCTACTTAAAAAAGCCTATAGACAAGTATGACTCCTCAATCATAGGTTATTTTATCAAAAGAGTTGGTACAGGTTATGGAAATAACACAACACAAGATACCGGTGCGTATACCGTAAAACTAACAGAGTAGGTGAAACTATGAAATTAAGACACATTCTAATTTTAGCATTACTTATGGCATTAACAACTACTTTTCTTTTTAGTAGATATTTAAAAACTCTGGATGAAAAATATACTAAAGAAGAAAACACTGTACAAATCATTGTTCCAAACACTGCCATTAGTAAAAATCAAAAGATTACCTCAGAGATACTGGAAACAAAAGAACTTGATGCAGCAGCAGTACATCCAGAAGCGATTAGAAATGCTGAAGATATACTAGGCACCTATGCTGCTATAGATATAAAACAAGGCGAAATCTTATTTCCTGATCGATTTATTAATCAATTTGATGTAGATGATTTTGTTACAAATAAAATAAAAGATGGCTATCGAGCCGTATCCTTAGAAGTTAATTTTGTTGAGTCTGTTTCGACCTTAATTGAACCAGAAGATTATGTTGATGTGATTTTCAGCGAAACAATTGAAGATACTGTTACTTCCAAAGAAACAGTAATAACTACAATATTGCTACAAAACGTGAGAGTTTTAGCTGTAGGTAAACGACTTTCTCAAAATGATACTAGTGATATTATCTTAAATAGTAATAATGAATCCTCTACTGTAAATACTAATAATGAGGTTGAATATGTATCTGTCACATTAGAATTAACTTCTGAAGATGTGGTAACTCTTGTAGGAGCAAATGAAAAAGGAAATATAACACTTTCGTTGAAAAGTAAAATATTCCCCAATAAATAAACATTCAAATTAAAGATGGTGAAGCCTATGAATATAAATACAAATAAATATGATTCAGCTAATATATCAAAAGGTGAACTAATTGTTTTTGTAGCCGCCAAAGGTGGAGTAGGAAAAACAGTTATTTCAGTCAATACAGCTGTGACCATTGCCCAAAAGGGCTATTCAACCTGTATACTAGACGGAGACTTTCAGTTTGGGGATGTAAATGTCGCACTAGATATACAACCTAAACTGACAATAAGTGATATGCTTCAAGATATAGATTCACTAGATAATACTATGCTTTCAAATTATCTTCAAAAACATGAAAGTGGACTAAAAATTTTATCTGCGCCTTTAAAACCTGAATATGCTGAACTGATTACACCAACAATAATCGATTCAATCTGCGACAAAATATTAGAACAGAATAAATTCTTAGTAGTCGATTTAGGTACCGGTCTTACAGAACATAATATAAGCTTCATAGAAAAAGCTGATAAAGTTTTTTTAATTACAGATTTGGAAATGACAACCTTAAAAAACACAAAAATAATGCTTAAAACTCTTAAAGCTTTAGATTTAGATAACAAAGTTAAAGTTATTGTCAATAGAGGTGATATGGAAAGCGTTATTAAATTCAGAGATGTAAAAGATATACTATCATTAAATAATTTAATATATATATCGAACAATTTTAAAGTTGTATCCAAATCTTTAAATATAGGCATTCCTTTTATACTTAATAAACCTAAAGAAAAGATTACAAGAGAAATTAACGATTTAGCAAATGAAATCTTAGAATATAAAAAATCAAATAAACGTACCAGAAGAAAAAAGAAAAAGTTTTTCTCTCTTTCCAAAAAGGACAAAGGAACTAGGAGGTAAAATATGGGGCTCATCGAAAGAATTAACACAAAGAAAAATAATGCTATTGATAATAACACCAATACCCTAACCACAGATAAAACAACCTTAAATAAAAAAGAACAGAAACATACTATTGCCAATAAAAGTGAAAACAAAAAAACTCCCTTACAAAAAATTGTTTACAATACATCTACCAGAAAAAAAACGCCTAGAGACCAAGAACTTAAAAACAGAATTCAAAAAACTATAATGACTCAATTCAAAGATGAAGATGTAGAAAAAATAGCACCTAAAATAGATTTAATATCCCTTGAACTTATAAAAAAAGATGGAGAATACTTCGCTGGTGTTGACCGAAAAGGGGTTGTAGAAGAAATAATTAATGATTTAACAGGATATGGCCCAATAACTCCTTTGCTTAAGGATGAAAATGTAAGTGAAATTATGGTGAATGGTCCTTATAAAATCTATGTAGAAAGAAAAGGTAAAGTAGTTTTAACAGATATACAATTCAAAGATGACCAGCATGTTATGCATATAATTGAAAAGATAGTTTCTCCTTTAGGACGAAGAATAGACGAAAGTAGCCCTATGGTTGATGCAAGACTACCTGATGGTTCTAGAGTTAATGCCATAATCCCTCCCCTAGCACTTAATGGGCCTACTATAACCATCAGGAAATTTTCTAAAGACCCTTTTACAATTGAAAATCTAATAAATTTTGGGACATTAACTAGAGATATGGCTCTCTTCATTGATGCTTGTGTAAAAGCAAAGCTAAATATTTTTATCAGTGGAGGGACAGGCTCTGGTAAAACAACAACTCTTAATGTTCTTTCATCCTTTATTCCAAATGATGAAAGAATAGTTACCATAGAAGATGCTGCTGAATTGCAACTTCCTCAAGATCATGTTATTTCATTAGAATCAAGACCTGCCAACATAGAAGGTAAAGGTGCCATAACCATAAGAGATTTAGTTAAAAACTCCTTAAGAATGAGACCAGAGCGAATTGTTATCGGCGAAGTCCGTGGCGGTGAAGCCCTAGATATGCTTCAAGCTATGAATACTGGTCACGATGGTTCACTTGCAACTGGTCACTCAAATAGTCCTAGAGATATGATTGCTCGTCTAGAAACTATGGTATTAATGGCTGGTATGGATCTTCCTGTTAGAGCTATACGTCAACAAATAGCTGGTGCTATTGATTTAATAATTCAACAATCAAGACTTAGTGATGGAACAAGAAGAATTGTAAGCATAACAGAAGTACAAGGTCTTGAAGGTGATATTGTTGTACTACAGGATATTTTTACTTTTAATAGACAAGGAAAAGACCAGAACGGAAAAGTTATTGGTAATATGATATCCACAGGAATCCGACCTAAATTTTATGATAGACTTATTTCTTCAGGTTTAGAAATTCCTGATTCTATATTTAAACTAGAGGAGTGGTAGCTATTAAAACTCTAATTTTATTATTTTCATTTTTGTTTTGCTTTCTATCTATAATATCAATCTTCTACTCACTTATATCCTCTAGTAGAAGAGTAAAAAAAAGAATAAATTATTACCTTAACTCTGATAAAACTAAAAATATAAAGGTACACAATACAAACACTAAAAAGAGTAAATTTAAAACTTCCAAGCTAAAAAATTTGAATAAACATATAGGAAAAAAACTATCAAATTCAAATCATGATGAAATCGATCAATTATTACTAAGCGCCGGACTAGATATCGATGCTGAAGATTATTTAATGTCCAAATGGGTACTATCAGCTATACTAGGTGGTATTCTATTTTTCATTTTAAATCATTTCATATTTTTATTTATTGGAGGAATTGCTGGATATTTTCTCCCAAATATATGGGTGAAAAGAAAGACAAAAGCTCGAACTGAAAAATTCAACAGCGAACTACCAAATATGATTAATATAATAATCGGCTCTTTAAAATCTGGCTACAGTTTTCCACAAGCCTTAAAAACTGTTGTTGAAGAATGTGACTCCCCAATAAAAGAAGAAATCGGCATACTTATGAAGGAAATGAGTTACGGTATCACTATGGATGAAGCTTTAAATAATCTAAATAAAAGAATGCCCTCTGATGACCTTGAATTATTAATACAAGCAATATTAATTCAAAGACAAGTAGGTGGAAATCTAGCTGGTATTCTTGAAATAATAGTAAATACCATAAGAGAAAGAATAAGAATTCAAAGACAAGTTCATACGCTAACCTCTCAAGGGAGACTTTCCGGAAGAGTAATCGGTAGTCTACCTGTCCTACTTGGATTTGCAATATATTTAATAAATCCAGAGTATATTACAACGTTATTCACAAGTTCAATAGGAATTATTCTCATTTGTGTAAGTGCTTTCTCTGCAATTATTGGATTCATTTTAATTAATAAACTAACAAAAATCGAGGTGTAGACTATGTTAGTAATTTCATTTTTATTGACAACGGTATTATTTTCACTCCTTATAGTTTTAAAACTTTTCGAATCAAAAACAATTGCAAGAAAAAGAATAAAGATTTTTATAAATACAGAAAAGTTGATTTATCAAAAAAATGAAGAAGAAAAAAAAGGCAAACCAAATTATAAAAAAAGTTTGATTTCATTGAGAGACAAATACAATACGTATTTTGGGAAAAAAATTTCTTCAAACAAAGAGCAACTTTTGGATAAAAAGCTCACTCAAGCAGGAAACCCTTTTGATATGACTGCGGTAGACTTTCATATGATAGAAATTATTGTGAGAATATTTTTACCCATAATATTTGCTTTTTATGGGAAACTATTAAATTTAAGTTTTTCAGGTATTTTGATTTTATCTCTTTTTGGACTAGCAATAGCCTTTATTCTTCCTAATTATTATATCAATCAAAAAATAAAGCAACGATATAAACAAGCTCTGAGAGAGTTGCCTGATTTTCTAGATATATTAACAGTTTGTCTTGAAGCCGGTCTAGGCTTTGATTCAGCTCTAAATAAAGTAATATCTAAGAAAACTGGTATACTTTCTACAGAATTTCATATTTGTCTTGAAGAAATTCGTTTAGGCAAAACTAGAAAGGAAGCTTTGACTGGAGTTAAAGAACGACTAAATTTTGAAGAATTGAAATCATTGATAAACAGTATACTTCAAGCTGAAAAACTCGGTGTTAGCTTTGTGAAAATATTTAGACTCCGCTCACAGGAAGAAAGAGAAAAAAGGAAGCAAAGAGCTGAAGAAGAGGCAATGAAAGCTCCTATCAAAATCTTATTCCCTCTCGTTCTATTCATATTTCCAAGTATATTCTTAGTATTACTAGGCCCTGCATTAATTCAACTAATAAATGAATTTGGTCACTAAAAATATCAAATACACTAAAGAATAATCCTTATTATTGTTTAGTGTATTTTCTTATTATATATTTAAAAAATCCATATCTATTTTATGTCTTTAATTTTCTTTCCCCCACTTGTGCATCATTTGTAATATTGGCATTACAGTATATCCTTTTTCTTTCAATGAATATTCTACCTTGGGAGGCATTTCATTATATTGTTTTCTATTAATTAATTCTTCTTCTTCTAACTCCTTAAGCTGCTGACTCAACATCTTGTGTGTTATTCCAGGCATGAGTCTTTTTAACTCACTATATCTAAGAGTGCCATCTTCTCCTAAATGCCATAATATTACCGGTTTCCATTTTCCACCTATAATTGATAAAGTATATTCTATTGAACATTTCAATTTTCCATTTTCATCTACTTGCGATTTAGTTTTTTTCATTATAGTTCTCCTATACTTTCTTTTTAGATAGTATATTACAAAAAAGTGCATTCTTATATTTTATATTATATTGGTATATACTAAAGTAGTCAAGATTAATAAAACAAATCTATATCTAAAAAAGTGTTTATAAAAAAAGGAGGTTTTACAATGTATCCAAGATCATTTTCTCATATAGGACTTTCAGTTCCTAATTTAGAAGAAGCAGTTAAATTTTATACAGAAGTATTTGGTTGGTATGTAATAATGGAACCTAGTGAAATCACAAAAGATGATAGTGCTATAGGAATTATGTGCAATGATGTATTCGGTGAAAATTGGGAAAGTTTTAAAATCGCACACCTCTCTACCGGAGATAAAATAGGTGTAGAAATATTTGAATTCCCAAATAATGAAAAACCAAAAAACAATTTTGAATATTGGAAAACTAGTTTATTCCACTTCTCTATTCAAGACCCTAATATAGAAGAGTTAGTTGAAAAAATAGTTGAACATGGTGGAAAGCAAAGGATGCCTATTAGAGAATACTATCCTGGCGAAAAACCATTTAGAATGTGTTATGTAGAAGATCCATTTGGAAATATATTTGAAATATACAGCCATAGCTATGAAATGACATATTCTGCTGGGGCATATTAGATCATAAATAATAATTCCTTATATTAATATATCATTAATTTATTGTATCAATATGTTGGTAACCATAAAAACAAGGTATTTCTATTCATTAAAAATACCTTGTTTTATTCATATTTTAATTTTTGTTGTAGTTCTACTAAAAACTTTACGAATTATCCATGCACACATTAACCCTAGTATGATCCCCGCTATAATATCTGAAGGATAATGAACAAACAAGTAGAGTCTTGAAAAAGCCATTAAAGTTGCCAATGCCCAAAGTACACCTCGATATTTTTTAAATTCGGTTGCTAAAATCCCTACAACTGCAAATGATGATGCTGTATGTCCTGAAGGAAAAGAATAAAAGGAAGGTGCATCTATTATTAATTTAAAAGCCTGATAAGTAATAAATGGTCTTAACCGCTGTACCATATTTTTAATTATCAATTCTCCCAAAACTGCTGATAAAATCAATGCAGAAAGACCCATAAGTCCAACTCTTCGATACTTCTTATTGAAAATTAAACAAAATAAGATTACAATCCATATTGCTCCTTTATTCCCTAATGTCGTAACTAAAATCATTAACTTATCTAAAAATATATTATCACTAAAATTCATAATAAATCGCAGCACCTGTAAATCAATATTCTGTATTATATCAACCATCTTGATCTCTCCTCTTCTAGCATGAAATCTAGATTTCATAACCATATTCCATTTTATTTGATAATATCATTCTTTATGAAAGATGACAATATTCCTATAGTTGTTTATAATATAATAGAATAACTATTTTATCCAAAAGAAATTATAGCTTTTATATCCAATTGTTAGGAGTAAATAGAATGAATTACATAATTTTTGATTTAGAGTATAATCAAGATTTTAGGTCTAAGAAAGAAAAATCTTGTGAAGAACCTTATAAGATTCCTTTTGAAATTATTCAGATAGGTGCAA
This sequence comes from Clostridium sp., assembly GCA_030626065.1. Lineage (GTDB taxonomy): Bacteria > Bacillota > Clostridia > Clostridiales > Clostridiaceae > Clostridium_AF. Next base: position 48,295 of record DAOUPR010000001.1, read on the forward strand.
TAAAACTGGACGAAAACTTTAAGACAATTTCAAGCTTCAATAGATTAATAAAGCCTGAAATATATACAAGGTTACATCCTTTTATAAAAAAACTTACAGGCATTACAACAAATCAATTAGAGACTGGAACTAGTTTTAGCCAAACTTATACAGATTTCATTCAATTTATTGGAAATAAAGAAAGTGTTTTATGCGTTTGGGGATTATCCGATATAAAAGAATTATATAGAAATGTAGAATATCATAAATTAAACACAACACTATTACCTAGAAAATATATTAATATTCAATTACCCTCCTCTAAATATCTTCATTGCCCTAAAGGAACAAGTATAGGTCTAAGTAATGCTGTAGAATTATTTAATATATCAGTTAAAGAGAACTTTCACGATGCTTTTAATGATGCTTACTACACAGGAGAAGTTTTTAAAAAAATATCTGGTATTTCTAATATAGATATAGCAATCAAAACTTATGATCCTAATAAGGATTCTAAACATTCTAGGCAACGCAATAAAAAAATGGTTGTAGATACCTCAAAATTAATACACCAATTTGAAAAAATGTTTAATAGAGAAATGACAGAAGAAGAAAAAGCAATTATTAAACTTGCTTATACTATGGGAAAAACAAATCAATTTACAATAGAACATAAACCTAAGTAGTCACTGCACACTTATATTAATTCAATATCAAAATGCTATCTAAAAAGGATATCTCAATTTTCATTCTGAGATATCCCTTTTAGATATTAGTATTTATTTAATACAATTATTTATTTATTTCTTAATATTTCCCAAACTCCGAATCACTTAATTCAATACTATCCACCTTAGCTGTAGCTTTACTATCATTTATATTATCAAGCATTTTTAAAACCTCTGGGTTAACATCTTCCATTTTTTCATAAGAAGAAAAATCCTTCTCTTTTCTTAATTTAAAAATACTAACCTGTTCCTTCAACATCACAGCTTGTCCAGATAATTCTTCACTAGCAGCCGCTGCTTCTTCAGAAGTTGCTGAAGTTGTTTGTACAACAGCTGCAACTTCTGTGATTCCTTTATTAATTTGTTCAACACCAATAGCCTGTTCATTAGTCGCAACTGAAATATTTTCTACTAATTTAGCTGCTTTATCAATATCCTTTACTATTCCATTAAGCACTTCTGCTGTTACATTTGCAATTTTAGAACCATCTTCAATTTTATTTATAGAATCTTCTATCATAACAGATATTTCTTTTGCTGCATTAGCTGAACGTACTGCAAGATTTCTTACTTCCTCTGCTACTACTGAAAACCCTTTACCGTGCTCTCCCGCTCTTGCTGCTTCTATAGATGCATTTAAGGCAAGTATATTTGTTTGAAATGCAATTTCATCAATTACTTTTATTATTTTTGATATATTCTTAGATGATTCATTAGATGCGCTCATTGATTCTAACATATCATACATTTGTTCATTTCCTTTTACTGCATTATTTTTAGCTATCTCTGTAATTTTTTTAGCTTCATTAGTATTTTCAGCATTTTGTCTAGTTTGTGAAGCAATTTCTTCAATAGAAGCAGTTAACTGTTCAATAGAACTAGCTTGTTCAGTTGCTCCTTGTGATAATGATATACTAGAATCTGATAACTGATTTGCCCCAGAAGCTACTTGTTCTGAAGCTGAATTAATATTAGTTATTACATTATTAATATTTTGTGTCATTGTCTCAAAAGCTTTAGCTAAATCGCCAATCTCATCTTTTTTCTTTAAAAACACTACTGGCATATCTTGTGTGAAATCACCTTTAGCCATACCCTCTACATGTTCTGTAGCAACTTTTATTGGTTTTAAAGTCTTTGTAATTATAAAATGATTTAAAATAATTATAAATAGTATACCCAAAACACCAAACAAAATCAATTTATAAACTGTTGTTGTTAAAGATGTCATCATTTCTGCTTTATCTACTAGTGATAAAACAACCCAACCATTAATTTCTATCGGTTCATAAGCTAGATAATATTCAACGTCATTATAAGTTATTTCTTCGATTCCTTTTTTTCCTTTAAGCGCTGCTTCAACGTATTCTTTTAAAACAATGTCATCTGTTGCTTTTTCATTAATTATTTTATCTGTATCTTCTGTATATATATATATACCTTCTGAGGATACTAACATATTTTTACCTTTTTCTCCAATTTTATACTCTTCCATAATTCCTGGTATTTTATCTAAACTTAAATCAGCACTAACTACTCCTATTACTTCATTACCATCCTTTATCGATTGTATACATGACAAATATAATACTCCATCAAAATAATAAGGTTCTTCAAAGAATGGTCCTTCTATATTATTAGCCTTATCATACCAAAAATCTGTTTCAACTTTATAATTCTCATCGGCGTGCCCTCCATCTTGAGCTATCCAATAATTAGCTTTATAACCAGCAACCCAGGCTCCACTCAAATTAGAATATGATTCTTTTATTTCCCCAAGAAGGCTAACTATTTTTTCATTTTCCACAGCTCTATTATTAATGTCACCTTCATTTATGAATTCTATATAATTTCTTATTCCCTCATTTAATGTCATTTGTTTTGATATGGTTTTACTTTGTTGAAAAACAGAAGATAGGTTTCTAACTACTATTTCTGAATTTAAAACTATTTTGGATTCGATATTTTCAACCAATTCCCCCTTGGTATTACTGACCATAAATACTCCGACCACTCCAAAAACTATAATTACGAATACAGACATTAATATACTTAATTGTCTTGCTATCTTCTTCTTAAAAAAATTAATCATTTTTATCCCCCCTAGATATTTTTATCACTAAAAGCTTAATCACAATTATGCATATACTTTTGTTTCAAGTATAAATATTAACATTATTTTAATTTATATTATTTTAAAATTAAAATTTTCATAAAATATTTCACTATAATAACTATTATATTACATATTATGCATTATTCCAAGTATGTATTTATTTCTTTATAATAGTATTTCAAAACAAACCGACATATCTATACATATTTCAAAAGCAAAAAGAGAAGCTTCTAGAGCTCCTCCTTTCGCTATTATTAAAAAACTTTATTATAAAACTTCATTTCAAACTAATATTTTGCCACAGCCCCTTAGGTTTAAATCAATATTTTTTACTTAACCTCAATAATTCAATTTATTTCTTAGTATTTTGCAAATTCCGAATCACTTAATTCAATGCTATCAATCTTTCTTGAAGCTTCTGGTTTTAAATTCTGTGTTTTTTTATAACAAAAATCCTTCTCTTTCTTTAATTTGAAAGTACTAACTTGTTTCTTCAACATTTGAGATTGTCCAGATAATTCTTCACTCGCAGCCGCCGTTTCTTCTGAAGTTGCTGAAGTTGTTTGTACAACAGCTGCAACTTCTGTTATTCCTTTATTGATTTGCTCAACACCAACTGCCTGTTCATTAGTCCCAACTGAAATATTTTCTACTAACTTAACTGATTTATCTATATCACCTACGATACCATAGAGAGCCTCTGCTGTTACCATTACAATTTGAGATAGTTCATCAATTTTATTAATAGATTCTTCTATTTTAACTGATATTTCTTTTGCTGCACTAGCTGAACGTACTGCAAGATTTCTTACTTCCTCAGCTACTACTGCAAACCCTTTCCCGTGCTGTCCTGCTCTTGCTGCTTCTATCGCTGCATTTAAAGCAAGTATATTAGTTTGAAATGCAATTTCATCAATCACTTTAATTATTTTTGATATATTTTTGGATGATTCATTAGCTTCACTCATTGATTCCAACATATCATACATTTGTTTATTTCCTTTTGCTGCATTAGTTTTAGCGATTAATGTAATTTCCTTAGTTTCCTTCACATTTTCAGCATTTTGTTTAGTTTGTAATGCAATTTCTTTAATAGACGCTGTTAATTGTTCAATCGAACTTGCCTGTTCAGTGGCCCCTTCTGATAAGGATACACTTGAGTCCGACAACTGATTTGCTCCAAAAGCAACTTCTTCAGCTGCTGAATTTATATTGTTAACTATATTATTAATGTTTTCAGACATTATATGAAAAGCTTTAGCTAGCTCCCCAATCTCATCCTTCTTATTAGAAAGTACCTCGGGAATATCTTGTGAAAAATCACCTTCTGCTATAGTATCTACATACTTGATAGCCGCTTTTATAGGTTTTAAATTTTTTGATATTACAAAATAATTAATGATAATTATCACCAATGCTCCTAAAACACCCACTCCAATGACTCTTACCATTGTTCCACTAAAAGATTCCATCATTTCAGCTTTGTCTACTAATGATAAAACTGCCCCTCCATTACCACTTATTGGTTCATATGCTATATAATAATCAGCATCATTATAATTTACTTCTTCAATTCCTTTTTCTCCTTTAAGTGCTGCTTCCACGTATTGTTTTAAAACAATATCATCTGTGGCTTTTTTATTATTTATTTTATCTGTCTCTTCTGTATATAGATATACTCCTTCTGAGGATACCAAAATATTCTTACCTTTTTCTCCAATTTTATATTCTTCCATAATTCCAGGTATTTGCTTCGTTACTGTTTCATTTTTTTCTAAAATCGACGATATATTACCAACTATCACTTTTGAATTTAATACAATTTGTTTTTCAACATCTTCCATTAACTTTGCTTTAGTATTAATATTCATAGATATTCCAACCGCTGACAAAACTATTAATACAGTTAATGCCATTATTACACTTAATTTTCTTGCTATACTTTTGTTAAAAAACTTAAACATTTTTATCCCCCCAGATATTTTATAAACGCTCATAATAATTTTTATCATTAATATGATTTAATTTTTTTAACTTATAGCTTATTCATAACTCTATTTATTTATATCGAAAATCATTTTATATTAAAATGATTTAGTTAGAAATATTTTAAAATTAAAATTATCATTAAATTATTATTGTATAATTTATATTATATTACAATTCTTTCCCTTTTTCAAAGTATATCACTATTTTTCTATAAAATATACTTTACTAACATTTTATGTAATTTTACATTACTGACTCTACAACTGATAATTATTAATACAGCAAAAATAAAAAGCGAAAAGAGAGAATACCAAAACCACTCTTTTCGCTTTAATTATATATTTATCTTATTTCAAACTAATATTTTCTCCCTTTATTCCAATAAAAGCTCCGTTTTCAATTAGTCTTTTATTAGATTCATGTACTAATAACCATTTATTTTTCTTAAATAATAACTTACTATTTCCACTCATATGTTTTTCTTCTTCTAGAGGAAGATTTGTACCTTTAGGCAAAATTATTACTGATTTAAATCCCTCTGAATTTACTTCACATGGTGAAAAGTGAAGTGTTGTTTGATACAATTCTAAAGCTGTACCTTTTGATACAAAAAACATTTCCACATTATCTGAATTATAAATATTATTTTTAATATCTATTATTTTGCCAACCATCAACAGTAAGTCTGTTACGGCAACAATAGTTTCGCTACCTTTGTGATATTCTAATCCATTCAAAGCTCTATTATGTCCATTACAATAACCAACTTCGATGGGCATTTCGCCATAAATACTTGATTGAATATTCTTCGTTACTTCAAATTTTTCCATATCAATTATTGAAACCTCATATATATTGCCTCTGAAAGGAACTTGTACTTTTTGATCCATATATTCTATATAATCTGTAAAATCAATATCTTTAATAACCCTACCATAAGGCACAAAATCCATATTTTCAATATCCTTGATGGATAAATCAGGATTACAAGCTTTCACATCCTCAATTTTCAAAACTTCATCTCCCTTTAATTTATGGGCACATTATTCTTAAACTAATCTAGTTTATTAAACAACACTTTAAATATCAACAACTTTTTTAAAATATATCCTCGTTTATATGTTTCCTACACTTTTAAACAATTCTTTAAAGTTTGATTGTTTTCTATAAAAAACAGGTGGATAGCCAATAGGGGCTTCAACAGTAATTTCTTCACCGCCACTATACTCTTTATCCGACCATAAATATACCCACTCATCTTTTGGTAAATATAATTTTCGAGTAGTTTTTCCTTCTTCGTATACAGGAGCAACTAACAAATCTCTACCAAACAAATATTCCCATTGCTTATCAAGAGTCTTTTCATCATCATCATAATGAAAGAATAACGGTCTTATTGCAGGTATTCCTTTTTCACTATTAAGCTCCACAATTTCTTTTATATAAGGTCCTAACCCAGTATATACTTTCCCCATCCTTGCCAAGTGTTCTAGTATTTCATCATCACTATCGAATTGAAAATTTCTTTCTGGTTTATTTCCTTCGTGACTTCTCATAACAGGTGTGAATGCATTCATTTCTATCCATCTCAATAATAATTCTTTGGATCTCTTCATACTAAGTAAAGTTGTATATCCTCCAATGTCACTATGACATATACCAAACCCAGACATAGAAAGAGATAACTGCGCCGGAAGCACACAAGGGAGTCCATAATCTTGTGACCAATCCACATGCTGATCACCTGTCCACATTAACGTTGAATATTTTTGAGTACCATTATACCCTGATCTTGTAAAGAAAAATACTTCTCCTAATTTTCCTTCTTCTTCTATAGCTTCTCTATTTACTTTTGCCCATAAAACAGGCCAAATGTTATGAACATTTTCCCCTTGAATATTGTTGTAAACTACGGCATCTGCAGGTAGATACTCACCAAAATCTGCCATCCAACCTGATAACCCGAATTCTATCATATTCTTTTTAATAACATTTTTAATCCATTCATATGCATCAGGGTTAGTCAAATCAATCATACCTGCATAGAAGGTTGTACTTTTCACTAAATAATTACTGCCTTTTTGATTTTTTACTAAATACTCTTTTTTATCTGCCTCATTATAAAGTTCACCATTCTGAACTAAAAAGGGATTTATATACCCTAAAAAATGAATACCTTGCTCTTTTAAATTTTTGATTTCTTTATCTAGATTTGGATAAAGTTCTTTATCCCATTCCCAGTTCCATCTTAATTGTTTCCCAAAAGATGTGATTTTTTGTCCTTCCCAATCTTGACACCACACACCACTAATTGGTGCATCTTTTTCTTTTACTTTATTTATTTTTTCAAGCATTGTTTCTGTACCATCTTGAATACCTAAAATAACTCCATCATAAACCCACTGAGGTAATTTCGGTTGTTTGCCAAGTAACCCCGTCATATTCTCTAATAAATCACAATAATTCTCTTCAATACCTATTACAATTTTACTCGGTATATTCCAGATGTTTAATTCTACTTCACTATTTTTACTGAAATCAAATCTCATAAAATTATCATCTTCAACATGACAAAAATACTTTTCACTTGAAATAAAGGTTGGTTGTGCATAATAACTTTTTGCATATTTAAACTCTTCTGGCTTATACTCTATCTTCAACTTTTTCTTAAAATGCTTTTTTAAAATCCCGCTTAAACTAACATGCTCAGAAACCCATATATTAACCTGTTCACCTTTTAAATCAAATTTAAGATATTGTTCTCCGCACCCATAAAAATGTTCTTTACTAGAAGAAGTAAGATTTATCCATAGTCTATTAAAAGCTTCGTCTGTCTCAAACAACATATTAAGCCTATTCTCTACTTCGAATAATTTTATCAAAATTTTATGATTATCTTTATCATAAAATTTCAAAATAATCTCCTCATCTTCTTTAACAACTTCAACTTCTGTTAAAGAAAACTTTTCTACCTCTTTTTCACTTACTTTAAAACTTCCTCTTTTCATTTTATAAATGGCCTTGCCATAACCTACTGAAATAATAGGCTTACTTTTTTCATGTTCAAAAATCATACGTCCTTTATATTGTAAAGAGATTTTATTTTCATCTCTAATTATCTTCATTTTCATCTCTTCCACCCCAAAGTTTTTTATATTGAACACCTGTAATCTTTTAACAGATATCTTTAACTTCTTTATCTACTTCAGATTTTTTTCCACCTTATTTTAATCTTTCTATCTCAGCAAGTAATATTTTATGGTTCTTAGGGCTGATTTTATATTTAAAAAATATAAAAAATCCAATTAAAACGATTATTAAAGGATAATTTTGCTGCGCAAAATCTTTGAATTAATTAAAGATTCTCGACGACAGGAGAGAATCATCCTTAATTGTGCATTGTGCACTGTGAATTGTGCATTGTGTTTTCTAAATAACTTCCCAGCCCATCAATCTAGTAAATATTTTTACAGACTCAGTATAATCACCATAGATCATAGATACATGGTGCGCAACGCCTGAATAGATCACTCTATCTAAAACGTCTTTTATGTTATGCTCAAATTTAACTTTAGCATAAGTACCTCTTAAAAGTTTCTCCATAGGGATAGCCTCGCCCTTCTCCATGAAAATACGATATTTACCTAATGCTGAATCAATTCTAAGAATAGAAACTTCACCACTCTTTAAAACGAAATCAGCTGTGACCCCTCTACCGCCTGCAAAGTATGGTTCTAAACTTGCATTACATATACCATCTCTAAGATTGCAAGGTGCAACTCCACAATGCCACATTAATGCAAAATCTTTTTCCAAATCAACTTGTGATAAATCAGCTAAAAACGGCTGAGTTCCTGCAACAGCTTTATGTGCTATCATGGAAATAGCTCCTTCAACATCTCCCTCACAGCTTAAAATATAATCTTCTTCTTGCAAGATAGACATTGCCGCACAAGGTGAAATACCAAAGGTATCAGCAAACTCTGGCCAGCATCTAATTGCTAAAGCTGTTATTTTCTTTTCATCTACAAATTTCTTTAATTTAACAGTTAGTTCTGCAACTTTCTCAAGTTGATAGTCTGAAATCTTTGAAATATCAAACATTGATTTAATTTGCTTTATTCTACTCTCAACCTCAGCTTTTTCTATCTCTACAGAAAAAACATCTTTTAACTCATAATGATTAAATAATACACCCATTTCTTTAAACATCTTAAGTTCATCAACATTTAAATTGAAAAATCCATGAGCATGATAACCTAAAAGTGCTACATTAGCACCTTCTATTGCAGCTTTCATTCTAATTGCATCTATCCAATTTCCATCTACTTCGTCTCCTATATTGACATAGTAATTTTCATTACCAGACTTATATAAATTAGAAGCATTCAAATTAACACCACAAACAGAATTCAATCTAATTTTACCACCATTATAAGGCAATTCATTAAGACCCCATAAATAAATAGGTTTCTTTAAAATTTTATCAATTTCTAAAATCAAATGTCCAAGATGGAAAGTTCCACTTATTACAATCACTCCATCTAAAGTCTCTTTTGATAATTTTTGTGCAGCTTGTCTAGCATCTTCTACTTCTATAACCATATCTTCAATGAAATGTAACGTAACCTCTTCTAAACTATTTAATTTTTTTATAATATCCTCATAAATATCTTTAGCAGCCTCTACATCAAATGTATTTCTACCTAAACAGATAACTCCAAGTTCAATATGTTGTTTCATAGCTCTTCCTTCTTTCGTTAAGATTTTGTATCTTCTCTAACAACTTTAATAGTTGCAGAGAAATCTTCATTACCTAACTCTTGATCCATAGCCTTCTGATAAATATCTTTTACAACCTTTGCGCCTTTTAGATCTATTCCTAACTCTTTAGCTTGTTTTACAGCTATATTAATATCTTTATGCATATTTGCTACTGAAAAAGCCGTAGCAAAATTGCCTTCTTTAATTGCATTCTTTTTACCATCTAAGTAGAAGTTTTGTCCTCCACCATAGCTAATAGCCTTAATAACATCATCAAAATTCAAACCTGAATTTTCTGCTAATACTAACATTTCATTAACGCCATTTTGAATCTGGGCCACCAACATATTGTGGCATATCTTCATAGTCAAGCCTGTCCCATTATCACCCATATGAATAATATCACTACCCATACAAGCTAGTATTGGTTTTACTTCTTCAAAAGTTTCTTTGTCTCCACCAACATAAATACCTAATTCACCTTCAATAGCTGCTGGTTTACTTTTAACAACAGGTGCATCTATCATAATGCATCCTTTTTCCTTTGCCTCTTTTGCTATGGAAACGCTTGTTGATGGAGTTATTGTACTCATATCAATAAGTATTGTACCTTCTTTTACTTTAGATAATAAAACTTCATATACTGCTTTTACATGTTCATCTTTAGGAACCATTGTAACGATTACATCACAATTTTCAGCAATCTCTTCCGATGACTTTGCAGCAATAGCTCCAATTTTTTCTAGTTGTTTTACCTTTTCATCTACAAAATCAAATACCCATACCTCTAAACCACTTTTTTTCACTATGTTTTCTGACATAGATTCGCCCATTATACCAAGTCCAATAAATCCAACTTTTTTCATCTTATTCACCACCCTTTGCTGTTTCATCCCAAGCAGTTCTAAATACTCCTAAACCGTGATTAGTGAAAGGATGATAGAAACTATCTTTATATACACCGAATCCACAAGTTACAATATCTGCACCTGCTTTTGCAGCATCAACAATTTGTTTACCATTTCTAAGCGCCGCAACTATTATTTCTGTTTGCATATCATAATTTCTATAAACATTTACAATATCCTTAATATACTGTCCACAATCATCTCCGCTACTTTCTTTCCAGCCAACAAAAGGTGACACATATTTTGATTTAATTCTTCCAGCTTGTAATGCTTGAGATGGTGAAAATACCAATGTTACATTTGTCTTTATTCCTTCTTCAGTTAAAGTTTTAGCTGCTATTAATCCTTGTTCAGTACAAGGTACTTTTATACAAAAGTTTTTTGACATTGCTGCAATTTTTTTAGCTTCTCTAATCATATCTTCTGCTTCTTCAAGATACGGATCAATTTCTAAAGAAATAGGAAAATCAATTCCCTCAAACTCAGCTGCAAGCTCAGCTACAACAGTTAAAAATGGTTTGCCACTTAATTTAATATGTTTTGGGTTAGTTGTAACACCATCAATACCCCAGTTTTTATAAGCATACCTAATTTCATCAATTTTCGCACTATCTAAAAAATATTTCATAACCATACCCCCATTTTATTTTAATTAAACTCTTTAATTAATTGCCTATAATAATTTTATTCGAAAAATTAACCAATGTCAATAATTTCATAAAATAATTATTAAAGTCCTCCCTTATCATAAAATAGTTCTTTTATAGCAATAACATAAGCACCAATAAGATAGTCTTCATCATTTAATGTACTTTTTTCTAAAATACAATTTTCTTGATAGTCATTCTTCAAACTAAAAAGTTGTCTTCGCAATTCATTAAAAACTTTAGTATTTTTAAAGAACTGTCCATAAATCACTACTTTATTAATATCAACAAAAGTTATAACATTAGATATCACCAACGCTAAATCAAAAATAGCTTTATTTATAATTGTATTAGCCTTTTGATCTTGCAAAGGATACCGCTTACCAATCAACTCTATGGTAAGTTCTTTTGAATCCTCTTTACATAAATTATATAAATATGGTGTTTGCTCCTTAGAAAATATCTCTTTAATATTAGCTACTATTGCTTCTTCAGATGCTAGTGTTTCAAGACAACCCTTTTTACCACATCTACATTCATTACCTTTTACATCAAGAGTCATGTGCCCTATTTCTCCTGCTAAATATTTTCCTCCATAATGTATGTGCTTATTTAAAATCAGAGCTGACCCTATACCCGGTCCATATTTAATAAACAACAAATCATTTATTAACCTATTTGATCCCATCTCAATCTCCGCCATAGCCAAGGTTCTAACATTATTATCCACCACAACAGGTACCCCTATATTTTCCTCAAGCAATTCTTTTAAAGGTACTTTTTCTTTCCAAAGTCCAAAAGCTTTTTTACTTATACCTTTTTCTTTATCCACAAGACCAACAATACTAACGCCAATTCCTAAGACTTGTTCTTTTGTAAGATTATTTTGCCATAATAATTTCATACAGTTATTAGATACTTCTTTAATAATTGTCTTAGAGTCTTCTCCCTTGTTATTTTGAAGCTTCATTTCACCCTTTAATTTTCCCTTTATATTATATATCCCTAAAGTAACTTGTTCTTTAGTTATATCAATAGATACAACATATTTATAATTCTCATTTATATCAATTAATATCTTTTTTCTCCCTGCTCTAATTTGTTCTCCTTTCTCAACACCTTTTTCAACAAGGATCTTCTCTTCTATCATCTCATTAGTAATAATAGTAATTGCTGCTGGAGTTAATTTTATTTTCTCTGCCAAATCTTTTCTTGACATACTCCCTAAATTTTTTAGAGTCCTTAATATACTAGCTCTATTTTGTATCTTTAGAATGGTAGAATTAACTCCTTTTGTATTAGACATAAACCTTTCACCTCATAATAATTTATATTTTGTTATCATTATACAATAGATTTTTTTCTAATTCTATTGTATAATAATTTTAATTAATTAACAACTTTAATTAATATTCATCACGAGATGAACTTATGAATTCAATTATTGTACTTTTATTATTAGGTCTTGTTGTTTTAATCACACATTTTTTAGAAGGAGTTACCGGATTTGGTTGTACTATTATTGCTATGCCCTTTGCAATTCTCTTAGTAGGCATAGATATAGCAAAACCCGTTCTAACCGTTATGGGATTACTTTTAACATTATATGTAGTTATTATTTCTTATAAACATATACTTTGGAAACAATACTTTACAATTCTATTTTATATGCTAATCGGTATGCCTTTAGGTTTACTAGCCTTCAACAAACTCCCAAAAGATTTATTGATAATGATATTAGCCTTTTTTATGATTTTTCTATCTATTAAAGGTTTATTCACTATTTACAAACCGAAGAAAAGCGCAAAAATATCATTAATGGCGTTTTAACTCCAGAAATTACAAGTACAACCTTGTATATGCTGCTATTTTTATGCTGGTTTAAAATATACTGTTATATTTTAAAATCCAAAAGAGAACCTTCTCAAATCTCGAAGGTTCTCTTTTGGGTTTAATCATATCATAATAAATTTTATAGTTTTGTCACATTTGATGCCTAGCACTTCTTTGGCCTTTGGTGCCAGGCACCTTTTCGGGCATTCTGTTACTTTGCTATTTCTTTAATAGCTTTAGCTGCCTTAAGTACATCTTCTTCATTATTAAAATATCCAAAACTCATTCTTACAGTACCACTTTCCAAAGTTCCAATAGTTCTATGAGCAAGTGGTGCACAATGCAATCCAGAACGAGTACAAATATCAAACTCATAGTCTAACCTATATGCTGTTTCAGAGGAATCCATACCTTGAATATTAAAAGATATAACAGCTCCCTGTCTATATGTATCCCCTACACCGTATACTATTACTCCATCTATTTTTTTAAGCTCATCAAGCATAAGTTTTGTTAATTTTGCTTCATGTTGTCTTATTTTAGTAGGTGTAGTTTTCATTACAAATTCAATACCAGCACCCAAACCTACAATACCTGGAGTATTTAAAGTTCCGCTCTCATAATAGTCCGGCATAATAGTTGGTTGTACTACTTCTTCAGATTTACTTCCTGTTCCACCTTCCTTAAAAGATTTCAAAGTTAATCCTTCTCTTATATATAAAAGACCTGTCCCTTGTGGTCCCATTAGCCCTTTATGTCCAGCCATTGCAAGCAAATCAATTCCCATCTCAACTACATCAATATCATAAACACCTGCTGTTTGAGATGCATCTACCATAAATAATAAATTGTGATTTTTGCATATTTCACTAACTTCTTTTATAGGTAAAATTGTTCCTGTTA
>DAOUPR010000077.1 GCA_030626065.1 Clostridium sp.
CATCAATATAACCATTGTCGGATAGCTGACCTCCTTCTTCTGGGAAGAAAATAGTTTTATCCAAAATAACGTATATTTTGTTTTCGCGATGGATTATTTCTTGGATTAAACTAACACACTCTTTTTTGTAGGGGTTAGATTCATAAAGTTTTATAGTCATAAACATACCTCCAAAACCTTTTCATATATAACCTAATAACATTACTATTTTATCGTATTTTAGATTTAAATACAAATTATTTTCAAATATTATAAAAAGAATATTAATTAGTATTAGGATATAAATATTGGCAAAAATATAATAAGGATAATAATATTTATTAGGATATACTGGTGTGAAAGAATAATTTTAATAATTTGTTATTAATTTTTAACAATTTTAATGGTTATAATACAGTATAATATGTAATATGGGGATATTATGAGAAATATTAACCTAGAAATGGTGGAGGTAATTTTATATGAAGACAGTACTTATTTTAACTGCATCTACGGGAGAAGGACATAATCAAGCTGCCGACAGTTTAAAGAAAAAATATGAGAAAATAGGATATGAAGCTGTGAAATATGATTTTTTGAAAAACACTACAATGGTCATGAATTCTTTTATTGTAGATGGATATGAAGTACTTGCAAAGTATTATCCTAAACTCTATGGAAATATATATAAATTAAGTGACAAAAAATCTATTAATGATATACTTTTCAAAAGACTTTTTATTATAGTGCAAAAGAAGATAATGAGAGAAATAATTTTAATACAACCAGACTTAATAGTTGGAACACATCCATTATCAGTTTCTGTTATAAGTAGATTAAAGCAGAAAGATATTATAAGAATACCATTTGTTTCTGTTGTAACAGATTTTAAAGCTCATTATACTTATGTGGATCATAATGTTGATGCATATATTACTGGAAGTGTTTATACAAAAGAAACGTTAATTAATAAAGGGATTCCATCAGAAAAAATCTATCCATTTGGTATACCTGTAAGAGAAGAATTTTTATGTAAAAATGAAAAAGAAGAGTCTCAACAAGATAACTTTTCTGTGTTATTAATGGGTGGTAGTATGGGATTGAAAGCTATGGAAGATATTTTGGCGGAAATAATGAATAATAAAAATCATCCTAAAGTGACAGTTGTATGTGGTAGAAATGAAAAATTAGAACGAAAATTACTTGAAAAATATAAAGATGAGAATATTACGATTTTAGGATTCACAAAATGTATTCCTGAGTTGATGGAAAAACATAGTTTAATAGTTACAAAACCTGGTGGATTAACTGTTTCAGAAGCTATAAATAAAGAAATACCAATGATAATACCATTTGCAATACCTGGTCAGGAAGAAGAAAACACTCAATTTTTAGTTCAAAGTGGAGCAGCATTAGAATTAAAACAAACAAGTAGTATTAATGAAATGATAGATTTATTAGTAACTAACAAACAAATCTATAATGATATGAAAATCAATATTAAGAAAATAAGGCAAAACTATTCGCTAGATAATTTTGTTGAAGTATCACAAAAATTAATTGCGAATTATAGTGGGGAAATAAAGATTAATGCATCTAGAACTAAAAGAGTAAAGGAATTGTTAAAAAAAGTGAATATATAAATTGTAGCAAGTGAGGATATAATAATGGAAAAAGTAGACGTGCTAATACTATCAGCTTCTTTTGGAGAAGGACATAATAGTACTGCAAAAGCCATAAGAAAGAGCTTGATATCTGGTGAAAAGAATTTGAAAGTAGAAATAGTAGATTATTTTAAAATAATAAATCCTAATGTATCAGAGTATTATTATAAAGGATATGAGATGATTACAGATCATTTTCCAGCAATATACAATATGTATTATTTTGCTCAAAAGAAAATTGAAAAAAACCCTATAAATAATATAATTTTTGAAACACAGTGTAACAGGATTTTAGAACTGATTGGTGAGTATAATCCTAAAGTAATTGTATCTACTTTTCCAGTATGTTCGGCTGTAATTTCAAAGCTAAAAGAGAAAGATTTGACAAGTTCTTTTTTAGTTACATGTGTCACAGATGTTGTTTTTAGCTATGAATGGGTTCATCCAGAAACGGATTTATATCTTTTACCATCAGGCACTATAAAAGATGAATTTATTGCAAAGAATATAAGTGAAAAGAATATTATAGTCACAGGTATACCAATAAGAGAAGAATTCATATACAATTCGGAGAATAATTTATATCAAAAAAGGAAAGAAGCTGAAGAAAATTATAAAACAAAAATCTTGTTAATGGGTGGAGCAAGAGGACTTTTTGACCTTAGTGATAGTTTTTTTGATTGGTTAGATAGTTTAGAAGGGGCAAATGTCACAGTTATAACTGGACATAATAGTGAATTGTATGAAAAATTAAGACAAAACAATAAAAATTTAAATGTACAAGGATATGTTAAAGATATATGGAAAGTTATGGACCAAAATGATTTATTAATTACAAAACCAGGTGGAATAACTTTGTTTGAGGCTATTAGTAGAGAGCTACCTCTTATAGTAAAAAAACCTAAAATAGGTCAAGAAAGATATAACTCTAATTTTATAGAATTAAAAGAAATCGGATTTGTAGAAAGAAGAGAGAAAGCTTTAAAGGAAAAAATAGTAGAATTATTAAATAATCCTGAAGAAATTGAATTAATGAGAAAAAATATTAGAATGATAAAACATGAATTAAATTGTAATGACATAGGTAGTCCAATAATTCAATTGATAAATTAAAGTTAGAAAGTGAATTTAAATAAGAAAAGAAAATTAATTAAAGGATTAAATAATTAAAGAGCTCAATGACCGAAGGTCATTGAGCTCTTTAAAATTTGTTTTATAAAATAAAGATTTTCTGACCAAAGGGAAGAAAATCAACATTAACTGTGCATTGTGCATTGTGTATTCGATTTTAAAGAATTATATAATGAATTAAAGAATATAAATAATATAAACATTGATTATGGGGGATGCGGAGTGATTCTACCAGAAAAATTAAAAAAAGGTGATATCGTAAAAATAATTGCACCGGCTTCACCGGCTGAAAAAGAAAAAATTTATAAGGGAAAAGAAGTAATTGAACAATGGGGACTGAAGGTTGAATTAGGAGAAAGTTGTTTTGAGAAAAATAGGTACTTAGCTGGAGATGATACTCAAAGAGTTAAAGATATTAATTATGCTTTTGAAGATAAAAGAGTTAAAGGGATAATTTGTTTAAGAGGAGGATATGGTACACTAAGACTACTTGATAAGATAAATTATAAAAAGATTAAAGAAAATCCGAAAGTATTTGTAGGGTTTAGTGATATTACGGCTATGCATATAGCCATCAACCAAAAATCCAAATTAATTACTTTTCATGGTCCTATGGTAGCTTCTAATATGGTTAATATAGAGGAAGAAACTAAAAATAGTTTTATAGATAATGTGATTAAAAATAGTAATAAGAAAATGGAATATATAAATAATCTTAAAAACCTTTGTGATGGCAATGCACAGGGAATTTTAACTGGTGGAAATTTATCTATGATAGTAGCTACATTGGGTACAGATTTTGAAATTGATACAAAAAGAAAAGTGTTATTTATAGAGGAAATTGGTGAAGAAGTGTATAGAATAGATAGAATGCTAACGCAGCTAAGATTAGCAGGCAAATTAAAAGATGCTTCTGCAATAATTTTGGGAGATTTTAAAAACTGTGGAGAAGAAAGTGGAGTTGGAAAAGAATTAATAGATGTATTTAATGAGTTCTTTTCTGGCCTGAAAAAGCCAGTTTTATATAATCTAAAATCAGGACATTGCAAGCCTATTATTACAATTCCACTAGGTATGCCAGTTAAAATTGTAAATAGTAGATTAATTTATCAATACTAGAAAAATAATTATTGTTAATTAAAAAACACTATTAATTAACTGGATTTTTCTTTTATTTTAGTTTATAATATATTCAAATAGAATAAAACTAAGTTGATAAAGGAGAATGCTATGAGAATAGAAATTTCACCTAAAGTAAAGGCATATTTAAATAAAAAAAAATCTAATGTAATTACTGTAGATAAGATAAGTACTAAAGTATGTTGAGGCGGCTCTGCGTTACCGGAGGTAACAATAAAAGCGCCAAAAGAAATAGACTTAAAAAAATTTGATTTGTATGAAATTGAAGGAATTAATGTTTATATTAGAAGGACAATTGATTTAAAGGAAGTTGTTAATTTTTCACTTTCAAGTTTTGGATTTTTTAAAAGTGTTTCAGTTAGAGGAATAGAATGGAATTAAATGAATATTATTATGTTAAAATTTAAAAGCTCAATGAAAAAACATTGAGCTTTTATTCATTTGGTTTTATAAAATAAAGATTTTCTGACCAAAGGGAAGAAAATCAACCTTAATTGTGCATTGTAAATTGTGCATTGTGCATTGAATTAAAATTGTGCATTGAATTAAAATTGTACATCACTCTAAACTTTTCTTTCATCACATTTAAGAATATTTTTCACATATGAACCTATTTGCTGACCTTTTAAATAAGAATTAAAAAATTTATCTGGTACAGTTTCTTTGTATTCTTCTTCTCCAAGCATATTATCAATTATACCTTTTTTAGCAGAAGGTATATCTCCAACATGAATTTGTTTTAAATCTTCAAATTTAAAATTTTTATCAAAGTTATCCATTAGTGTCCTCCTTCATATATAATCAAGCTTTTTTTAGCCTGTTTATATTTTATGCAGAGAATAATATTATAAACAAAATTTTGATAGAATATAATGAAAAATATTACATATGATAGTATCTGTTAGAGTTTTGTTACTAATATGTTATCTATGAATATAGTAAATATTTTACAATATATATGTAGAAGTATAACTTTATCTTTGTTATTCAGGAGGTATAAGTGTGTATAAAAAGATTGTAAATACATTTTTGTTAATATTAACATTAATAATATTTGTAAGTGGTTGTAATAGTAGGATGGTCACGTATAATAATAGATTAGAAGTTGAAGATAAAATTGAAAAAACAAGTGAAAACATAATTAAAATAGATCAAAGTGTTCTACCACATATGAAAGATGTCTTTTTAGTATCAATTAGGAAAGATAAAAAAAGTGTTTTTTTTGAAGAAGAAGGAGCAGATTATAGGACGCTTTGGGTTTATGAAAAAGATGGTGAAATGAATGTAATAGAAATTAAAGACAAGGTTTTAGTACCGAAAGATGGGAAATTTTATATAATACAAAATGATAATATGGAGTTAGAAGAACTTTTAGATAATAGTTTAAAAACTAAAAAAAAATATACTAATTTTGATTATATTTATAAAAAAAGGTTTAACAAATTAATTATAGATGAGTTAGATGAACAACAAAAACATCTGTATACTAAAGACGAATTAGAGAAAATGGCCAGTGATTCAAAATGGCCTATTGAAAATATAAATGAAAAAATATTGTATGTTGATGAAAATTACATAGGTATTGAAGGAAAGACTTATAGCAGTGACAATTCACAAAATCATAAAGATTATTATGTAAAGATATTTAGCACAGTAGATCTTAATGAAAGAGAAGAATTATTATCAAAGAAGCAACTTAGGGCAGATAGACAATATAAATTGATAAAGAATGACTTGGAAAAACAATATAATAAGAAGATTACTGATGAAGAAAATAATGGAGAAATAGTTTTTAGTGATTTGGATAAAATAGAGGATAGCTATATAGCACTTATAAAAAATGAAGGTAGACTTACATTTGGGCTACCTATGATTAATGAAAAAATAAATTATAATAATGATACGTATACTATAACTCCTAAAGAGTATATTCCGTTTACAGTTGATAAGAGTTATGGTGTAGAGTTTGATGATGATGTAAACTACACTTTTAATAGAATAAAAAATATTTTTCCAAATGTAAAAGATGCTGTAGCATCTTCTACGGGTGAGGTAGATATTGTTGTAGAAGAAAATAAAATATATTTTTTCGAAGATAGTAAATTGAAGGAAGGAAAAGCTTTTTTTTCTATAGATTTAGATCAAGATGAAAAAATGATTATGGCAACATCAGTTTCAGGGGATGAAAAGAATATTTGGAATGAAACTTTAAATGAATATGTTAAAATGGATATAGAATATTCAAACATTAAAGTCAGGTCTGAAGAGATTAAGAATAAAGAAGATGGAGTATATGATGTAAATATTATAATACCACGTATTGAATTGAATGATAAAAGTGTGGAGAAAGTAATAAATGATTCTTTAAGGGAAGAATTGCAATTTGTTGAAGAAGGTCTTATAAGAATTGCAAAGATTGATAAAAATAATGAAGGATTAGATTTTAAAGAGTATTATTTAAAATCGGATTATAAGGCCAATGTAGTTAATGATAATATTCTTAGTTTACAGGTATTAATAAAACAATACGTTGGAACAGAGTATGAACTTGAATATATAAATTCGTATAATTTTGATATTAATACTGGAGAAAGACTTGAATTAGCGGATATTTTTAATGAAGGCTATGGATATTCAGAAGTTATTAAAAAGGAAATATTAGAAAGTATTTCTAAAAGTGTTGATGAAAGCTTGTATTATAAAGATAGATTAAAAAATATAGAAGTGTTCGAAAGATACTACTTGACAGATACTAATGAATTGGTAATATATTTTGGACAAAATCAAATTGCCTCTTTAGAAGAAGGAGTATGTAAATTTTTTATTTCTTTTGATGTTTTTGGTGATGAAATAAAAATAAAATAAATAATTAAAGAATCCCCAATGCTTATAAAGCATTGGGGATTCTTTAATTTGCGGGTTCAAATAAATTACTATATGATGATTTATTAAACATCATATTATAGCAATAATTTATGATATCACTTCTTTTAATAATGCCAATAAATATATTGTTGTCGTCAACAACTGGTACAAAATTCTGAGCTTTAGCAAGGTTAATTAAGTTTTCAATATCAGAATTAATTTTAACTGGCTTTATTTTCATTTTTCTTTTAACATCTTTTATTAGTATTTTTTCAGTTTCTCTAAGATCGGTTGTTCTTAGGTCTTTCAAAGCCCATAGTAAATCACCTTCAGTCAATGTTCCTGCGTAATGACCTTTGTCGTCAATTAAAGGAATAGCAGTATAACGGTGGTACTCCATCTTTTCCAATACTTGTCTCATAGTTGAGGTAGCTTTTTCATAGACAACTTCATTTTTGGGTGTTAAGAAAAAAGCAATATTCATTTAGCATCCATCCTTTGAAATTATATTTTGAATATCACACTATTATTATAGCATTTTTTATGTAAAATTTCTTTAACATTTGCGAATTATATTTAAAAACTTAGTAAATATTTTAGATTTAGATATAAGATATTTATACGTATACTATAACATAGAAATAAAACAAATTTATTTCAAAAGTATGAATAGGTTCTTAAATATTTCTTTATTATTCATTAAGTAACTCATTATTGTATTACAATATACATTCAATTATAATATATTATAGAGTTTAGCAAAATATGGAGGTGAAGTATGGATTTTAAATTAAAAAGAGATTTTTTAAAAAGTAACGATAAGAAATTTAATATAGGTAATGGTGGAATTTTAGCTCAATATACGATTTTAAAAGAGAATGAAAATGAGATTTTTAAAATTAATGGGATTGATTCTAAAGAAGTAGCTAAAGTTGTAGATTTAGATAAATATTATTTATTATTAAGCTATAATAAACCAGCATTAAAGGTGAAAAAAGTAAAGGATAATATAATTATAGATAGTTTTTATGGATATCCACATGAGATAAAGGGTGATTTAAATAAGTATGGATATACTATTTTTAAAAATGGCATGAAAGCGGCTCAAGTATATAAAGAAAACATGGAAGATAAAGAATATTTCTGGGTAGATGTTAATGATAGGGAAAATCAAGCGGTTTATATTGCTCTTGTAGAAATATTAGATTATATTAAATAATTAGCACTGGTAACGTATAAATTAATTTTGAAGTATGGCGATAATAGTATAGTGGAGTATATTTAATACAACAAATTACTGAAAAATACAATACATTAAAGTAGGTGTCACCTGAAATGAACAAATTTGATGAGCTTATAGAATTAGAATCCCTACAAAGATTAATTGATAGTATTAATAAATCTACAGGCATTTCTATGAGAATATTAGATGTAGATGGAGATATAATTATTAGATCAAAAATGGAAGAAGTATGTTCAAAGTTTTTCAGAAAAAATACAAATACTATTGAAAAATGCAAAAAAACTAAACTTGAATTAACAAGAAATATAGAAAACAAATCATATGTAATAAGTGAATGTACGAATGGATTATATTTTGTTTCAATACCATTTATTATTCAAGGCGAAAAAATTGCTGATATTTTTTTGGGACAGTTTTTTATGCAGGAGCCGGATATAGATAAATTTATAGAAAAATCATATGAATTTGGTTTTGATAATAATACTTTTATTGAAGCAATTAAAAAGGTTCCAATTAAAAGTGAAGAAGAAATTTTGGCTGATTTGGATATGGTAATGAATATTAGAGATTTGTTAGTAGAAACAGCCGATAGGTATATAAAACAGCAAAATTCTAAAAGAAGATATAGGATGGTGTTGCAAGCTACCAAAGAGGGAGTATATGATTGGGATATCAAATCAGATAAAATTTTTTATTCAAATACATGGAAAGATATGATGCAGTATGGAGAAGATGAAATAGATGATAGTACTTGTTATTTATTTGATCAAATTCATCCAGATTATGTGGATTTGATTAAAGATAATTTAAAAGAGTGCGCAGATAATGATAAAGATAAATATAGTATTGAGTATAGAATTAGAAAAAAAACAGGTGAATATTTTTGGGTGCAAGATAGTGGAACAATTATTAAAGATGAAGAAAAAGATTCAATAAGAGTTGTAGCTGCGTTAAAGGATATTACAGAAAGAAAAAATTGGGAAAGAACATTGTTTAATATAGCTTATTATGATGAATTAACGGGGCTACCTAATAGGACATTTTTCAAAAATGAATTAGCTGCAGATTTGAAGAACAGTCTTGATATAGATAAAAAAGGTGCAATGTATTTTGTAGATATTGATGATTTTAAAAAAGTTAATGATATATTAGGGCATGAATATGGTGATGAGTTACTTAATCAAATTAGCCAGAAACTAAAGAATTGTGTTGGAGATGAGAGCGTAGTTTCTAGATTTGGTGGAGATGAGTTTTTAGTATTAAAAAAGAGTTTGAAGTCTAGAGATGAAGCTATTCAAGTTGCTGAAAGAATTCAAGAGATATTTAGTGACAGTATTATAATTAAAGATTTTCAGTTTTATGTAACAGCTAGTATTGGGATAGCGCTAATTCCGGAACATGGTAATAAAGTTAATGAAATTATAAAAAATGCTGATACTGCAGTTAATATGGCAAAAAGAAAAGGCAAGAATACATATGTTTTTTATGAAAAAGAAATGTTTAGCGATATTTTAAAAAGAACAGAAATGGAAAAATATTTAAGAGAAGCTTTAGAGAAAGAGCAGTTTTATTTAAATTATCAGCCTATAATAGATACTCAAACAGGTAAAATTATAAGTTTTGAAGCATTATTAAGATGGAAACATCCTAAATTGGGATTAATACCACCAGATAAATTCATTGCTCTTGCTGAAGAGACTGGTTTGATTATATACATAGGTGAATGGGTAATAAGAGAAGCTTGTAGACAAAATAGGAAATGGATTGAAAAAGGATTTAAATATAGTTATATTTCAGTGAATGTTTCGGAAATTCAATTTCAGCAAAATAATTTTTTAGAAACTGTTGAAAGGATAATTCATGAATTGGAGATACCTCCTGAGTATTTAGCAATAGAAATTACTGAAAGTATTTTGATGAAATCATTAGAGAGAAATGTTGAAATTTTAGAAAAACTTAAAAGTATGGGTATACATATTTTATTAGATGATTTTGGAACAGGATATTCTTCTTTGAATTATTTAACCAAGATTCCAATTAATAGTTTGAAAATTGATAAATCTTTTATTGATAATATTTGTGTAGATTCAAAGCAAAAAGCTATTACGGCTGGGATTATTCATTTAGCACATCAAATAGACTTAGACGTTATTGCTGAGGGCGTAGAATTGGAAAATCAATTGGAATTATTAGATGGTGAGAAGTGTGACAAAATCCAAGGATATTTCTTTAGCAGACCTGTTATGCCAGAGAAAGCTGAGAATATGCTTAAGAAACAGAATGTTTTTTTAAAATAGGCTTTGTTTTATTAATAGTGTGAAATGATGGATGATTTCCTCATCCTTAACTTCACACTCCACAGTTTACTCTTTACATTATTATTAAAGTAAAAAAAGAGCATTAAGCTCTTTTTTTATTTTTTGCAACTAATTCTGCAGCATATCCCATTGGACATACTTGACACCAAGCCCTTGGCTTAAAAAATACTCCTGTAATTACACCAATAGCCAGTGAAGCAGTCATAAATCTAAATATAGCAAAGGCAATTCTATTTATATTAGGAGCGGCATGAATTAGAGATAGTGAAAATAATATAATCATTAAAGTTAATAGTACTTTTTTTCCGTGTATTCTAATGCTTTTAGGCAAATTATTATTCATACTGATATTTTTTAGAAACTTTTGTAGTATTGATCCTCTAGGACAGTAATGAGAACAGTGAACTTTACCACGTCCTCTAAATGCATGGAATATAGGTGCGGCCATACATAGTAATCCAAGTAATCCGAATTTAATATTAAGAATAGATAATAGTATAAACATAACCATAATAATCCAAGACCAGTACTGGTGTGATTTTCTTTTTTTCAAATTGTAAAACCTCCTAAGTATTGTCTTTTGTTTAAAAATGCCTATAAACAGCTACGAAATTTGCTACAAATAGAATTATACCCACAGGGGGTATAAAAGTCAATGGTTTTATATTATTCTTGATTATTTTTATAATAAAAGATAAAATTGATTAGGATTAAATAATACAAATGATTGTACGGAGGGGTTTTATTGAATACGAAATATTTGACAGAAAAAAAATATGTTTTTATATTAGAGCTTTTTTCTTGTAAATAATGGGGGACAGCCTTTCCTGTATTGAAAACAAGTTATTTAGAACTAGGAATTGAGACAAGCGATATGAAAGCAAAAATAGTTTTTGCAGGA